>JAKAWO010000038.1 GCA_021827255.1 Acidobacteriota bacterium
CGAATGGATATGGAACCTCGCCAACGAGCCCTGGTGGGATTTAGCCCCTAAGCTCCACCCCGGTGACGAGACCCAGCAGAAACGCGGGATGATGGTCCACCAGAACCTGCTCGATGAGGGAAAGATCGAGAAACGGGTCGGCGCGTTGCGGTCTCGCGAGGCGTGCCCGCCGGAACTGGCCGCGACGTTTCGCATGGAAGCCGATTACTTTGAGAAAAACGCCGCGCGCGTGCGTTATCCTGAATTCCGCCGCCAGCACCTGTTGGTGGGCACCGGGGTGAGGCAAGCCGGCTGCACGACTGTGATCGGTTCCTGCCTGAAGCCGTCAGGAATGTTCTGGACGGTCGGGGGAGCCAATACCATGCTTGCTCTGCGTCGCAGCTACCTCAGCGGCCGGTTCGAGGATTATGAGGAGGCGCGGCGCGCTTGAATCTCACTTCTGTGTCGCGCACCCACGTTTCGCGTTTTCACTTCCCCGCCGCCGTGTCTTTCTTCGGCTGTCCGCAGGAGCGCATCCCGCAGCGCGCCCCGACGGAGCCCTGAGCGCATTGGACAAAACAGCGCGGGGAGCGTATAGTGCTGTGAGAGTTCTATCAGGATTCGTCCCATGAAGGGAACGACTTTGTTTCCTCATCCCCTCTACTCCGGATTCACCTGAGCGTAAGCGCCACAATCGCGGAGCGATTTCCCTCAGCCGGCAGCTAACGTCACTCCACAGGAGGAAATAATGAAAGGCCCAATCCTTCCGATCTGTCTCCTTATTGTTCCTGCCCTCAGCGCTTGGGCCGGAACCGCCACTACCTCGCCCGCACTTCCCCCCCCCGTCCGAAGGTTTGAATTGACTTATCACGTCCAGGTGACAGATCTTCCGACGGGAGCGCATATCATTCGAATCTGGATTCCCGTCGCCAGGACGGACCGGCACCAAAGAGTGACCGTCGTAAAGATCTCCGGCTCGGCGCCGGCTCGCATCACCCGTGAGCCCGAATTCGGTGATCGGATGCTCTACGCGCAGATCCGGGACCCGCGGAACCCTGACGCGGAATTCACGGTGATCTATCATGTGACCCGCTGGCAGTATTCCAAAGGCTCGTATCAGGAACTGCTTCGCTATAACGCCGATCCGGAACCCCTCTCTCCCAGCTTGCGCCTCTATCTTGACCCGAATCGGATGATTCCGATCGGCGGTCAGATGAAGGCCATCGCGGACCAGGTGACTCGGGGCCGGCAAGGGCCCGTTGAGATAGCTCATGCCGCCTACAATTATCTCTTTGACACCCTGCGGTATGACAAATCCGGGACGGGCTGGGGACGCGGCGACGCGGTCTGGGCCTGCAACGCCAAGCACGGAAACTGCACCGACTTCCATTCAGCGTTCATCGGCATTCTGAGGAATGAAACAATTCCCGCTCGGTTTGTGATCGGGTTTCCGCTGCCGCCGAACGCCGCGCAGGGCGTGATTCCGGGTTATCACTGCTGGGCGGAATTCTATGTTCCGCATGTGGGCTGGGTTCCGGTGGACATTTCGGAAGCCTGGCTCGACAAGAAGTTATACGCCTATTACTTTGGAACGGTGGACGCAAATCGCGTCCGCATGTCGGCTGGGCGGGACATCACGCTGGTTCCCAAGCAAGCCGGAGCGCCCGTCAACTTCTTTGTCTATCCCTACGTCGAGGTGGACGGCAAGCCGTTTGGTAAGATTCAAGACCGTTTTACGTTCAGGGATCTTGCCCCAGCAGGTCGGCAAGCCGTGCGCCCCTCGCGCAGCGGCTCAAGCTAACCGAGGGTCGCGGCTGATTGGATCTCCGCCAGCAGCCGCTGGCGGTCGTGGGCACTCAGAAAGGCCGAGCGCGCCGCAGCCAGGCACAACTCAGTCAGTTCTTGCCTCGAAAGGGAGAAACAATTCGCGGCGCGCTGGAACTCTTCCTGAAGGGTTGTGTCGAACAGCGCCGGGTCGTCAGAATGGAGGGTAACGACCAAGGGCGCCTCCAGCATTTGGCGCAAGGGATGATCCTCGATTCGCTTCAATAGCCCCGTGGCGACGTTGCTGGTCAGGCAGACTTCGAGCGGGACGGCGCGGTCGCGCAGCATGGCCAAGACCTCGGGATCCTGGAAGGCTGTCAGGCCGTGGCCGATGCGTTCCGCGGCGAGCATCTCAACGCTGCGCCGGATGCTCTCCGGGCCAACGGTCTCTCCGGCGTGAGCGACAGTGTGCAGCCCCAAGTCGCGAGCCCGTCGAAACACTTCGGGAAAAAGCTCCGCCGGACCGCGCGCTTCATCGCCGCCGATTCCAAAGGCCACGACGCCGCGGGACTGGTAGCGCCCCGCCCACTCAACCACTTCTCGAGCGTGGTCGGTGCCGAACTGGCGCACCGCATCGAAGATCCAATTCACCCGAAGGCCGAGCCGGCGCTCGGCGGCCTGGGCAGCTTCCAACACCGCTTCGAAGATGGGCTCGAGCGATTGCTTCTTCCACAGGATGACGCCGGCCGATAGCGTGACTTCCGCGTATCTCAGCTTTTGTGCGGCAAGCTGCTCCATCATGCGCGTGGTGGCGAGCGCATAGTCTTCAGGCGTCTCCAGCAGCAGCGCAACAAACTTGAAGGCTTCCACAAAATCCATGAAGGCGGCATAACGGTAGCCCGTCGCTTCGCGCGCCAACACCCATTGCTCCACGTCCAGGTCCGGCCGTTTCTTCCCCCGGGCCAGCTCCCGTAATGTCGCCGGTTGCACGCTGCCCTCGAGATGGACGTGAAGTTCGATCTTGGGCACGCGGCGGATGAATGACTCGAAGGGTGAAGGCGTCAGAGACATTTCGGAAGGGTCGGCCCGCGAACTCTTGGCCTCACGGACGGCAATTCCGCGCAGCCTGTCCGGCAAGGATTATTGCCCAGGCAACGGCGGCCGGCCGGCGTTGAGCCAGGCGGTGTACCAATAAGAGCCGATGTCGTGGGCCGCTGAACTGATTTCGCGCATCACGGTTGAGCCCACGATGGAATAGAACCGGTCGAAATAATCGCCGTTATATCCCGGCAGGCTGCCGAGCGCCGAGCGGTCGGCAAGAATGATCTGATCCACCCAGGTGTGGGATTCCAGCACCATCTCGAAAGCGTGTTCCGTAGGGTCCTCGATCTTGACGGCATCGTCGGGCCGGAAAATGAAGAAGTGCGAATAGCGGTCAAAGAGCTGGGTTCCGAACCGCTCGGCCAGTCCCGCTTGGCCGGTCAGCTGCCCGTCGTAGTTCTCCGTGGTGTGAAGCGGGTCATGAGCGTCCGCCACGTAATAGGCCAGCGCGGCGGCATCTTCGCGAACGTCATCCCACTTTCCGGCTTTCATGGCCTCGGTCAACTTTAAGCTGTACTCCCCGATTTGCCACGGGAGCACGCCATTGGCTTTGATTTTTCCGGCGCCATATTCGCTCACCGCAGCTTGGTAGGAATGCGGAAGATCGAGATAAGGGAACATGCCGTAATGGTCGAGAAAAATGTAGTGCCGCATCCGCTCGTAGCGGTCTTTCTTCATCCACTGGCTGGGGTCATTGACGTGTTGGAGCAGGTAGGGGCGGTGGGCGATGAAATACTTTCTTATCGAAACGGGAAGGGTGTCCACGGCCCACCTCACCGCCAGCCGATTCGCCCCACTCCCCCACGCCAACGCCAGCCGCGGCGTCCCCATCATCGCGGCCGCGAGGAGCGCGGCCACGGCCCCGTTGCGCCACTGGTCCTGCGGCGACCGAGGATTGTTCCCGGAGGGTAATCTCATCTCTTAACCCCTGACCCCCGCTCATTCTTGATTCTACCGCAGCCGCGGCCGGATGGACGCCGCTTCATGCTTTGGGGCGTGGAGCGGCGTTCCCGCGCGAGGAAGGCGCGAACTCGCTGTGATGGCGGCTGTAAGTAAAATAGATTACCTGACCAATCACCAACCAAATCACGAATCGCAACCAATTTTCCACCGTTAAGCTCGCCATGAGCAACAGGCAAAAGGCCACCGAAGCGAGCGGTACGCAAGGCGAAAAAGGCACGCGAAAGGCCCTCGGGCGCTCAGGCTGTTTCTTTCGCAAGACCAGGACCGCCACGGATACCAGGATGAACGCGAAGAGAGTTCCAATGTTCGTGAGGTCGGCGAGGGTGCCGATGTCGAAAATGCCGGCCGGAATGGCGACGAAAAATCCCGCCACCCAGGTGGCGACGTCGGGAGTGCGAAACTTGACGTGAACCCGCGAAAAAACCCTGGGTAGCAAGCCGTCGCGCGCCATCGCGAACCAGACGCGAGCCTGGCCAATCTGAAAGACGAGGATCGAAGAAACCATGCCCATCAGCGCGCCCACCGTCACCCATCGGTCGGTCATTTTCAACCCGATGGCCTCCAGCGCGTTGGCCACGGGCGCCGCGTTATTGAGAGTGTTCCAGCGCTGGATGCCCGTGAGGACCACGGCCACCGCGACGTAAAGCACGGCGCACACGCCCAGCGAGCAGAGTATGCTGATCGGCAGATCGCGCTTCGGGTCCTTGCATTCTTCGGCCGCGGTGGATACGGAATCGAAACCGATATAGGTGAAGAAGACAATGGCGCCGCCGGTCAAGACTCCCTGCAGCCCGTTGGGCATAAAAGGCTTCCAGTTTGCCGGATGCACGTAGTGGCTGGCGGCGATACAAAAGATCAGAATGGCCGCCAGCTTGATGCCCACCATGAGGTTATTCGCCGCCGCGGATTCGCGGATGCCCCGCACGAGCAACACGGTCAGCAACATCACGATCAAAAACCCGAGAATGTTGAAGCGCGGCGACCAGCCTCGCGCCGGATCATAAGTGGGAGAACTGAGGTATTTCGGCAAGTGAATGCCGAACGTTCCAATGAGATTGTTGACATAGGCAGAAAATCCCGCTGCAACCGCCATGTTGCTGACCGCATACTCGAGGATCAAATCCCAGCCGATAATCCAGGCAATGAACTCGCCCAGCGTCGCGTAAGTGTACGTGTAGGCGCTGCCCGCGATCGGAATCATCGAGGCCAACTCGGCGTAGCAGAGCCCCGCCAGGGCGCACACACACGCCACCAGAAGAAATGACAGCGCAATCCCCGGTCCCGCTCCCGGCCGCCCGTTGAGGCCGATGGCGTGACGCCCGTGCAGCAAGACGCTCAGCAGCGGCGCCTGCAAAATGGATGGATAGCGCTCCACTTCTCCCGCCGCCGCGGTGCCGGTCAGGATAAAAATGCCGCTGCCGATAATGGCCCCGATGCCGAGGGCGGTCAGGCTCACCCAGCCGAGCGTCTTCTTCAGCCGCCGCTCCGGCTGGTCCGCCTCGGAGATCAACTGGTCGATGCTCTTGGTTCGGAAAAACTGGCTCGCCATAAGTTCAGAGCAAAGTGACCAGGGGTAAGACAGGAGCGGCTCCGGCCATAACCCTCCCGTCTCCACTCATCACTTGCCGCTGTTCTCCTAACGTTTGGCTGGCCCGCCTGGCCCCTTCTTCTTGAGCTTCGGCTTGCGCGAGCCGCGCGGGTAATCCCGCTTCGGCTTGGCGGCGCGCTTGCTTCGGGCGGCGCGCTTCAATTTCTTTCGCTCTGCTTTATCCTTGACGTTTTTGGTGTTCATGAGTCCTTTCTCAGCCTTTGCGAATCACACCCTTTCGAGAGAAGCATAGCGTTCGAGCAGTTTCTTTTGCCCGTACCCTGGGAAGCTGACCGTCAGCTTGGTTTCCTCGCCTTCACCCTCCGATTCAAGAACCGTGCCGACGCCGTACTTCGCGTGGCGCACCTTCGTCCCCCGCGGCCAACGCGATCGCTCCCCGGCGACGCCAGGCGAGCGTTCTCCCATCCTGCCACGGCTGCGCCCCCGGCGGCCAAGGAAACTCTCCACGCTTTCAACCGAATTGACGGCGTTCGTCCACGCCACGCGAGGCTTGGGAGTCAGAAGCGAGTCATTCAGCCGCTCGATGAGCTCGGAAGGAACCTCATCCAAAAATCTTGAACGCCGTGTTTCCTCTTGCAGCTCCTTCCCATAGGAGCGCCGCCGGCTGACCCGGCTCAGGAAAAGGCGTTCGCGGGCGCGGGTCATTCCGACGTAGCATAGCCGCCGCTCTTCCTCAATGCCCGCCTCGTCGCCGAGCGAAAGCTGGTGCGGAACAAGGCCCTCCTCAAGGCCCGCCAGGAACACCCAGGAAAACTCCAGCCCTTTGGCGCTATGAAACGTCATTAAGCTAACGCGGGCGCGCTCATCGTATTGGTCGGCGCTCGAAACCAGCGCGGCATGATCCAGAAACTCCGAGAGCGATTCCCCGCGCGTCTCGGCCTCCGCCGCGGCGTTGACGAGTTCCGCCAAATTTTCGATGCGCCCCTCCGACTCGGACGAATTTTCCGCCCGCAGCGCGTCCACATAGCCTGTCCGCTCAAGGATGTGGCGGAAAAACGCCGGCAACGAGAGCCGCTGGCGGCTTTCGGCAAACTCCCGGAGGAGACTTCGGAAGCCTTCGAGCGACCGCATCGCCCGGGCGCTGAGCCGGCCGGAAGGCGCGGCGAGCTCTTGTTCAATGGCTTGCCATAGGCTAAGGTTTCCGCCACGAGCTATGCTTTCCACCGCTTTCATCGTGGCCTCGCTCAGGCCGCGGCGCGGCGTGTTGATGCTTCGCAAAAGCGCGCCCGAGTCTTGCGGGTTGGCGGCCAGACGCGCGTAGGCTAGAACGTCTTTGATTTCCGCCCGCTCGTAAAAACTGAATCCGCCGACCAGACGATAGTCCAGGCTTCGCTTCCGCAGCGCCTCCTCAAACGCCCGCGATTGGGCGTTGGTGCGGTAAAGGACGGCCACGCTTTCCGCCGCGTGGTCCTGCAGGGCGGGCGCAATTTCCTCGCTAACAAACTCGGCTTCATCCTCCGCATCCCACGCTTCGTAGAGCGCCACCTTGAACCCTGCGCCCCGGTCGGTCCAAAGCCGTTTGCCTTTTCGCGCCCGGTTGCGGCTGACGACCGCCGTCGCCGCATCCAGGATCGTTTGGGTGGAGCGGTAATTCTGCTCCAGGCGGATAATTTTAGCGGCAGGAAAATCGCGTTCAAAGTTCAGGATGTTTTGGATGTCGGCGCCGCGCCAGCGGTAGATAGACTGGTCTTCGTCGCCCACCGCGCAGAGGTTCTGATGCCGCTGGCAGAGCTGGCGAATCAACTGATACTGAATGCGGTTGGTGTCTTGGTATTCATCCACCAGCAGATGGATAAACCGCTCGTTGTAAGCCAGCGCAACCTCGGGCGCTTGGTCGAAGAGCTCAACCGCCTTCAGCAGCAAGTCGTCAAAATCGAGCGCCTGGGCCTCGCGCAGCTTTTGCTCGTAGCGCGCGTAGAGCGAGGCCAAGCGCTCGCTGGCCGGATCAGCCGCCTGACGATACAGCGCCTCCGGCGACAGGCCGCGATTCTTCGCGTAGCTGATCCTGGCGAGCGCGGCGCGCGGCCCCAGCGTGCGTTCCTCCAGCCCCAGCTCCTGCAAAGCGCCCTTGACCAGGCGCGCTTGATCGGCTTCGTCGTAGATGCTGAACTCGCCGTGGTAGCCCAGCCGGCCAATCTCTCGCCGCAACACTCTCACCGCGAATGAATGGAAGGTTGAGAGGTGAGGCCAGCTTTCAAGCCGCGCCGAGAGCAGGTGCGCCACTCGTTGTTTCATCTGCTCGGCCGCTTTGTTCGTGAAGGTCACCGCCAGGATGTTCTCCGGCTTGACCCCGCGATCTTCGATCAGGTGGGCGATGCGGTAGGTGATTACCCGTGTTTTGCCGCTTCCCGCTCCCGCCAGCACCAACAACGGCCCGCCTGAGTATTCAACGGCTTCGCGCTGCGGAGGGTTCAGGTCTTGAAGAGAAGGCATGCCTTTGTGGGTCAGACGGATCGTCTCGCTGGCTGTGGCTTCATCGGCCGGCGGAATTTCGATTCTACATAATGCGCGTTGAGCGGGCAAATCCGCGTGAAGATGCGAGCGTGGCCTTCGCGCCGTTCGGCTCGCGAATCCTGGGGCCAGCCGCGTGGCCCAAGGAGCGGATTCTCGGTCGGCGGCTCTCAGGGCGTTGGCGGCTCCGGCCGAGCGCCGCCGCTTCCCTGCGGCCCCTGCAGCAGACCCCGGATATAGTTCGGATCATCGAGCGGCGCGGAAGGAGGCAGCGGACGTCCAGTCCGTAAGTCAAACAGAGGGTCGCGCGCTTTGGCAGGGTCAAAAACCCGCGTGTCGGACGGCAAATAGGTGTACGCCGCGAAATCTGGCTGGTCCGTAAAACGGTCGCCGAGGGGAGCCGCGGCAGCGTCGAATTGGTTGAGGGGAGGAATCCCAAAAATCAGATCGAACGTCTTCAAGATGCTCATCATGTCCGTATGGACGTGGGAAACGCCCTGCCGGGAGTACGGGCTGATGACCAGCAGAAGGCTCCGGTGCGCGTCCACGTGGTCCACGCCGCCTTGCGAATCGTCCTCGGTGACGAAAATGGCCATGTGCTTCCAGAAGCGGCTGTGCGAAAGCAGATCCACCATCTTGCCGAGAGCCAGGTCATTATCGGCGACGTAGGAGGCTGTGTAGGGATAGCCGTTCTGGGGATGCGGCTTTTCCGTGTGGTCATTCGGAAGCCAGATGTAAATGAACTGCGGTAGCGGTTCCTTGCCGCTCACATACCGCCGGTCAAAGTCCTTCTTGAATTGCTGGAAGCGGTACTGATCCGGAATCGAGAGGTTGAACATCGCGTAGTGCCGGGAGGTGTTCTTGAAAAGCGCCTCGGGCATGGGGGTATTCACCGACTCGCGTTCTCCGGTCGGCTCGAGACCCGGCCCTTGCCGCTCGCCGGCAAAAGAAAACCCTTCGCCGTAATTCCGGAAGCTGATGTGGTATTGGGCAAAATGGCTCCAGATGGTTCCAGCCTCGGTGTAATCTTCCGGCCGGGGCGAAGTGTCCACCATCATCAGCCGGCCGGGAGTGGCGTTGTCAGGATAAAAGCGCAATCGCCCCCCGTAACTGGCGGGCCAGGCGCTTTCCAAGAGTTCGGTTGGGTAGCTGCCCTGCAGCCAATGGTGGCCGTCCACCGAGACGTCTGAGTCCATATAAAAGTTGTCGCTGATGCCGAACCGCCGCGCCAGGGCGTGCTCGTTCGGCGTGACTCGCGCGTGATGAATCACCGGCTCTCCCGGATTGATGACCGTGGCGTCCATTCCCCAGCGCGCCATCTCCGGGATGCCGTTCACCGGCTGCCCGCCCACGCTGCCCAAGTCCCCAAACACTTCATCGAATGTCCGGTTCTCTTTGACAATGAAAACGACGTGCCGAATTTTTGTGCTCGCCACGCCGGGAGGCGGAATGGGAAAGTCTGCGCTGCGCGTCGCCGGGTGCGGCGGAGGCAGGAAGCCGTTGTTGACGAGAACCTGATGGGTTAAAAACGGCAGGCGACTCTCAGGCGGAATGCGAATAATTGAGACCGTCCCTTGCGTAATGTCTCCGATATAGACGCCCTCGGGGCCGCGATGGAAATTAGGGCCGCCGTTCGGACCGGCTCCGAAACCCTTCGTGTTGGCCACGTAAAGCGTTTTGCCATCGGGCGACATCGCAAGCTCAGCCGGAAACCAGCCGGTTGGAAAGTAGCCGATAACCTTTCCCGCCTCGGTGTTGATCACGGCCACTGCGTTAATCCCTGCGCAGGCCACGTAGAGGCGCGTTCCATCAGGGCTGAGGGCCAGTCCAAAAGGGAGAACGCCGCGCAGGCCGCGCACGCTGGGAGCCGGCGTCAGCCCGAGCGTCTTCTCAATCCGTCTCGTTCGGGCGTTGAAGATGGTGATGCTATCCTGCGCGGTATTGCTGACGAAAACGCTCTCGCGGCCGGCCACAACCGCCCCCGGACTCGAACCGCCCGCAGATTCGGGGCCGACGGGCAAGCCGGTCCGCACCCGCGCTTGGATCTCCGGCCGGCTCCGGTTGGCAACATCCATCACGTAAACCGAGTTGGACTGCGGCACGTTCGGGCTGCCCAGGCCGGGAATCTTTCTGCCGTCCACCACCGTCCCATTCTCAGCCGCGGGCGAAGGAAACCCAAACGGCGGAAATGGAAGGCCGGTTTGGCGCGGATGGCGCGGGTCGTATCCGGGAATCACCGAATAGCGGAACATCCCGATGTTCGAGATGTAGGCGGATTTCCCGTCCGGCGATAGCGCCAACCCGAACGGCAGCCGCCCTACCCGCGTTCGGGCAAGGATTTTTCCTGATCGGGCCCCGATCGTGACCAGCTCGAAGTGCGCGAGGTCCAAAGCGTAAAGCGTACGGCCATCGGGCGAAAGCCGAATCTCTCCGACCAGACTGTGCTGATAAGTTTTTCCTCGGAACGCTCGGTCCAGCGAGATTGCGCCGAGCGGACGCCGCGTTTTGAGATCGAACCTGCCGATCTTGCCATTGTCCCCCTCGGAAACATAAAGCGTGCGATTGTCAGCGCCGATGGCCACGCCCATGTAAAGGCTTCGCGGGTCGGTGAGGCTGTGCTTTTGGGGATAGCCGCGCGGGATGTGGACGACCTTCGGATGCTCAGCTCGAAGCCGCGTGAGAACAGAGACTGAGAAAGGCCACGTTCCATTGCTCGACGTTACAAGAATCTGGCCGTTGGGGCTCAGCCCCAGACCATAAGGATGGGGCGGGACTTTCACTTGCACGCCGAGCGGCGTCAGAAAGCGACCGCTCGGCAGCACCGTGACGCCCGCCGGATTGATTTCTGTCGGCTGGTCAATCGCCGGTGGGCGCAGCTCGAGCGCCGTGTACTCTTCCCCCGCCTCGCTCGCTTTGGCCAGATAAGGATTGGGCCGTCCGCCGACGAGCACCGCAAGAACAACCAAAAGCGCCAACCGCGTTCCGTATGAGCGAACCATGACGACCACCCCATGAGGAGATTCAACACATTCCTTCGGCCCGCCGAACCGCGCCATCGTCACCCGGCCGAAGTCCTGAGTGGCGATCCACGCTCGCGCGGGATTTAGCGAAACCTACCCGGGCGCTCGTGACTGTGCTCCCGCCTGCCGAAAACTAAAACAAAGAACGTGCGTTCCATCAGCGGGAAATATTACCATAGCTCCCTCGACGCCGCAGTGTGTTAGGCTGATGGGCCTGTGCCGTGGCCGCCGCGAGTTTGCTTGGAGGAGCCTTTATGTCCGAGAAAGTGGGGGTCCTGATTCGCGCCGAATCCGGTCCGGGTGTTTTGCACCAGCTCACGGGTGTGATTGCGGAGTGCCAGGGCAATATCGCCTCCGTCGAGATCATCGAGGACCTTCCGACCGGCTCGACCCTCTATTTCGAAGTGGACCTGCCGAAGCCGCCCGAGGCGCTCATCCAGGGCTTGCGCTCTCTCGCCGTCGTGCGCGAAGCGAGCCTGGTGAACACTTTGCAGAAAATCTACGGCAAGCGAGTGATCATCATCGGCGGCGGCGCCCAGGTCGGGCAAGTCGCCATCGGCGCCATTTCGGAAGCCGACCGTCACAACATCCGCGGCGAGCACATCTCGGTGGATACCATTCCCCTCGTGGGCGAGCAGGCGCTGGCCGAGGCGGTTCGCGCCGTGGCGCGGCTGCCGCGAGCGAGCGCTCTGGTTCTGGCCGGCTCGCTGATGGGGGGCGAGATTGAAAACGCGGTCCGCCAGGTTCGAGCTCAGGGGCTTTTGGTGATCAGCCTCAACATGGCGGGCAGCGTGCCGGAGGCCGCCGACCTAGTGGTGACCGATCCCGTCCAAGCGGGCGTGATGGCGGTGATGGCCGTCGCCGATACGGCCAAGTTCACGGTGGCCCGACTCAAGCGCCGTAGCTTCTGAACCAACGGACAACTCGGCGCCCCAGCGGTCAATGGTTAAATCGCCCGATCACTCGATCGCAAAATGACTTGATCGCGCTACTCACAGCGCAGCGCCACCATCGGGTCCACCTTTGTCGCTCGCCGCGCGGGTATCGCCGGCATCCTGCCGGCATAAAGCCGCCGGGACGGCGCCGCTACTCATACCTCAGCGCCACCGCGGGTCAACCTTTGTCGCCCGCCGCGTCGGGATGTGACACGCCAGCAACGCCACGCCGGCCAGGATCAATGACACGGCGATGAATGTCAGCGGGTCGCTCGGCTTCACGCCATAGAGCAGGCCCGACAAAAAGCGCGTCAGCCCGAGCGCGCCCACAATGCCAATCGCCACGCCAATCAGCGTCAACTTGAGCGCTTGCCAGATGACCATCCGAAGAATGTCACCCTTCTGCGCCCCCAGCGCCATGCGGATACCAATCTCGTGCGTGCGCTGGCGAGTGACGTAGGAGATGACGCCGTGAATTCCGACGGCGCCGAGGGCCAGCGCAAATGGCGAGGGTAAGGACGGCGACCATCGTGAACCCCGGGTTGCGGCGCAGTGGGCGGAGGCCGAAGCGAATGTCTTGGAAGAGCGTCTCAAGGATACAAGTCGCTCGGTTCTGGCGGCACTCTTCCTTAATCGCTTCGACGGGGCCGAACTGGCGCAGCGCCGCGTAGCGAGCTTCTTCGGGCGGCATCCCCTGCGCGATGTTCTGCTCGATCTGCTTTTCAAGATGGAAGCGCACTTCATCGTCAAGTTCCTGCTCGGCTCGTTCTTTGTGGAATAGGGAACGCAACCCAAGCGGCAACGTGTTGATCCAGCGCACCGCTTGAATCCTCAGCTTTCAGCGGTAAACGGTAGCGGCGGCCTTTAGGCCGCCATTTCTCTGTCGCCCTAAAGGGCGATGCTACGAACTCGCAAACCCCGGCCACCATAGCACCTTGAGAGCCATCGCAGGCGCGAGGAGCTTCAAGGCTCTCAGTTGGTCGGGGTTGCGTAGTAGCCCGGCTTGTAGTGGAGGATCAACCCTTTGCGCGAGGCGACCACTTTGATGGTCCGGTAAGTCCCGTCGAGCACGTTGTCCGTGGGCGTGTAGCCGATGCTGTACTGGTTTTGGAGTTGCTCCTGGATGTCGTTCAGCGAGTCGGCAATTTGAACCATGCGGTCGGCGGTGTAAATGCCGGTTTCGGCTCCCAGTCCCTTATTGGTTTGCATGCTGTCAATCTGGCCGTGGGCCAGGTAGCCGCTCAGCAGATCCGTGCCCGGCTCGTGCTCGAGCGGGAAGAAAGCGGCGCCGCCGGTCTGCTGCGCGAGTTGCCGCAGATAATCGTCCCCTGGGCTGCTGTAACCCCAGGGAACGTTGCCGATGGTGTAGATGGCGGTCTCGGCGCGATGAGCCATGGCAATCGCCTGGTCAAAGGTGTGGTGGCTGTCGGCGTCCATGCCGTCGGTAATCAAAACGATGACGCGGCGGGTATCTTCGGGCGGGCCGGAACGCAGCATCTGATCCTTGCAGGCGTCATAAACGGCGTCGTACAGCGCCTTGCCGCCGCCCGCCTTCAGGTGGCGGATCTTGGAGTTCAACAAGTCAGGATCGTTGGTAAATTTCTGGACAAGGGAGCTTGTGGAATCGAACGTCTGGAGAAAGATTAAGTTGCGGCTGTTGTGCTCGCCCAGGACGTCGTAGGCGAATTCGCTGGCCGCCCGCTTTTCAAACTTGAGAACCCGGACGGCGCTGTTGCTGGTGTCCACCAGCAACCCGATGCGCAGCGGCGGCCGGGTTTCTGAACTGAAATACCGGATTTGCTGCCGCTTGCCGTCTTCGTAAACCCGGAAATCTTTCCGCGTAAGGTCAATCACGGGAAGGCCTTGCTTGTCCAGAACGGTGACCGGCACGTTGACCACATTCACGTGGACTTGGATTTGCCCCTGCGGGCGGCTGGCTGTTGCGCCAGAACCGGCGGCCGGCTTGGACGTGCTTCTCTCCGCGGACCCTCGAGGCGTCGCGGCCGCGGGACGAAAGCCGCAAAAGACAAGAGCAGCCACGGCCATCAGAGCGACCTTGCAAACGGTCTCTCCCTTGCTGACGCCCCTCGCGTACTCCTTGGAGACCGGCAACCGCTCGGCGCGCTTCATGCGTTCACCCTCATTCCCCGGCGCCTTTTCGGCTCCTCATTAAATATTAACGCGAGACGCGCCCGCTGCAAAGCTAACTTTGTCCTCGGCCTTATAGACCTCGCCCATGCCGCCTGCGCCCAGCAGTGACAGGATTTCATACGGTCCGTGTTTGGTTCCGCCGGCCAGGCTCATTTCACTTGTCTCGTCGCGGGATGGAATCGCCACAGCGTGACTTTGAGCGGCCAGCCGGTTGAGAGAACGCCGCCGCCCGCCTGACACGAGGGAGACAGCAAATCGCCTGTAAAATTCACCGGAATTCTTGCGATCTTGCCAGTGCGTGGATCGAGGATGCCAGCTCCGTAGAACCAAGCGTCCGGCGCCGCGTAAGACAGGATAATTTGTCCGCCCTCTCCGACGGCATCAGGATTGATCTCAACCCGCGTTACAAGCAGAGGCCCTTGGACGGGTATCGGCCGCGCCGGCCCTCCGGAAACCGGCACCCTCATCAGCTGAATGCCCTCCTTTCCGTTGAGTTGCACGACCAGGTCTTTCCCGTTGGGCTCGGCAGCTACGCTGTCTCCCGGCCCAATCCGGCGTGGCGGGCCTCCAGCCGCCGGAATGGCCCACACGGTTCGACGGGCGACGTAATAGATTGTCTTCCCGTCGGGGCTCGCCGCAAGATCCGTGACCTGGCTTGCTGAAATCTCCGTCAGTCGGCGGACGATCCGGCCATCGGCGATGGACGCTATGGCGACGACCGCGCGGCC
>JAKAWO010000039.1 GCA_021827255.1 Acidobacteriota bacterium
AGCCTTCTCGCTTTTGACCCGAACATTGGGGACGCTCCCGGGCGCGGCGCGGCGCGACTTCTCTCGCCAAACCGTTACTCGCCCTTCCTGCTTTGCCTTCCCGTCTGGCGATCCACCGATTGCCTTTTTTCGAAACGCCAACGGCTACCTAGCCGATGGGGGGTATCTTAATCGTTAAATACGTAGTTGTAAAGAGTATGGCCCGACGCTCCGGGATTTCGAGCAGCCGCACGAACATCCTTCACCCCGGGCAGCTCAGTCATGCAGTACGTCGGGAACTCGTCTAGCTGGCGCTGGACGTTCTAACTAATAGATCCCACCTGACAACAATAACCACTGTCCGGAGCTTATAGCTCTTCTACCAGACCAATGTCAAGTGTTTTTTTAGTGTTTCTTAAGGAGCTTCCGGCGAACCCCTGAGCAAGAAGCGGCATGAGGGGGAGTTTTCGATTACCATCCTTATGCAACTCG
Source organism: Acidobacteriota bacterium (assembly GCA_021827255.1). Classification (GTDB taxonomy): domain Bacteria; phylum Acidobacteriota; class Terriglobia; order UBA7540; family UBA7540; genus JAKCCV01. The sequence goes on from JAKAWO010000039.1 coordinate 472, forward strand.
TTACTAACCCAGGAATCAGCAAGCTCGGTCCTCTGCGTCGACCGCCCACATGCATACCATACAAAAAGGGTGGGGGGATAAGCTCCCTCTCCGACCGGCGGCATCTAACTTGGATGGAGGACGAAAAATGAGCAGGTCAGAGCGAGGCCGCACCGAGGTTGTTTGGGCGGCTTTAGTCTTGTGCAGCTCGGCGGCTGCGATGGCCGCGGCCCCGGCGCGCGCCAGGGCCACCGCTTCCGGCCAAGCCCGGGTCATCGTCACCGTCACGGGCGCGCATCATGCTCCACCGGCGACCCTTCACCGCGACGACGTGCTGGTATATGAGAATGGGCAGCGCCGCCCGGTGATTTCCTGGGAGCCCCTGCGCAGCGGGCGCTCGGGGCTCGATTTCGCGATTCTAATTGACGATTCGCTCGGTTCGAGCGTGGGCCTTCAGTTCCCCGACATCCGCTCCTTCATCCACTCGCTGCCCGACGGCTCGCGGGCCGCGCTGGCGTATGGGAGATACGGTTCGGCCGTTTTCGCGGCGCAGTTCACCAAAGATCGTGAGAACGTGATTCGAGCCCTTCGCCTGCCAACCGGCAGCGTGAGCCTTGGCTCCAGCATCTACATGGCGCTCGACAGCCTTATACGCCATTGGCCGCAAGATGGCGCGCCTCGCGAAGTCCTGCTCATCACGAGTGGCATTGACCTCTATCGCGGCATTGAGGAATCCGAGCCGACGGAGGCCAACCTCGACCTGATGCAGGCGATGGGAACGGCTCAGCGCCACAGCGTGACCGTTCATACGATCTATGGGCAAAGCGCGGGGTTTGAAGGCCGCAACTATTTTCTGATCAACAACGGCCAAGGCTCGCTGGCGCGATTAGCCTTTGAAACGGGCGGCGCCGCCTTCCAGGACGGGTTCCAGTCGCCGGTGTCTTTTGCCCCTTATCTCCACCAGCTAACGAGCCTGCTCAACCACCAATTCCTTCTCACATTTCGCCTCACGCCGTCCGGCCCTCCTGGCTTTCAGCCTCTGCGCGTCACGACCGAGGTTCCGGGAGCCAACCTAGCCGCTCCAGACCGAGTGTTTGTTTCCGCCGCGCATTAAGGCGCGGGTTGTTCCTGCATCGCCGAACCTCGCGGGTTGTTCTGCAGAATCCCGGCGAGAATCTCCGGAATCTCGAACACGGCGCGGTTCTCGAGGGCGCGGACCTTGGCGCGATATCGTTCAAGCTCGGCCGGGTCGGTCAGCCGCTCGACCGTCGGCGCGATCTGCCGAAAGTTGGTGAGGACGATCCCAATCTCCATTTTCTGAATCCAATCCGCGTTGAACCGCTCCTGCGGCAGCGTCCAGGCGTTGCGCTCGACAATAACCGGCAATCCCATCTGCAAGGCTTCGCTGACACTGCCGGGGCCCGGCTTGCCGATCAAGAAATCCGAAATGCTCATGTAATCCTGAACTCGCTCGGTGAAGCCTTCGATATAAACCGGGATGCGGAACGGGATCTGCTGAAGCCGCGCCTGAATCTCCTGATTGCGCCCGCAGATAAAGATTAGTTGCAGGCTTGCCAGCGAGTTGAGCCTCCGGGCGATGGCCGGCATGACCCGTGCGCCATGGCCGCCGAACATCACGAGACCCGTCAGCCGACTGGCGTCAAGCCCTAGCGATTCGCGCCGCCTCGGTCGCTCCTCCGCCGTTTCCGCGTAAAAAGCTGGATTCAAAATCATCCCCGAGGTGCGGAAGACGCGCTCCGGCGGGTGACCCATTTCGAGGGCCTGCCTCTCTGCCCGCTCGGTGCCGCAGATCAGATATTCTGATTCCGCTTCAATCCAGCAATGCGGCGGATAATCGGCCAGATCGGTCAAGATGGTGACGAACGGCGCTGAAGGGAGCGCGTTGCGAGCGCTTTCCGCCAGAGCCCGATTGAAATTGGGAATCAGCGAAACCACCATTTCCGCCGGCGCTTCGCGCCAATGGCGCTCGAGCAAGCGCACGATCGGGCGGTGATAAAGACGAATCGCGGCGTGAAAGATCGGCAATAGTTGCGCCGCGCCCAGCGTCCATCGCTTCTCGAGCATCGCATTGTAAACGTCTTGGAGGCGGACACCCGTCAGCTTGCGGGACAGGTCTATCTCATCCAGCAACTCCTGGAGGTTGAGGCAGGTGATCTCCCACGGCCGATGCGCCCCGGAGATCGCGGAGCGAAGCGCCTCGGCCGCGGCGCGGTGTCCGCCGCCCGCGTCGAAATAAACGAAGGTGATCTTTGGTGCCGCCACCGGCGCTTTCACCCGTCTCGTCAAGTTGGCGTAGCCGCCCAGCTCTCATTCTTTGTTCACGATCAGGATACGCCGCATTTTGGCATCATTCTAGCGTGCTGAGCTGCAAGAAGGCGAATCATTCCGCCTCCCGCAAGTTTTTTGCGACCTTTGCGCCTTAGCGTGAAACAGCTTTTTTGTTGTTTATCCTGGCTGTTTTCTCTTCAAGGACGTCTGGGCGGCGTGTGCCCGGCGACGACGTATCAGTTCACTGTCAGCGTCAAGTTAATCGAGTGGCTGAGGGAGCCGGAAGTTCCTTGGAGGGTCAGCGTGTAGGTGCCGGTGGGGGTTGGCGGGTCAGCCGGCGGGCCACTCGGCGCAGTCCCGCCGCCACCGCCGCACGAGGCAAGAGCCATCGCCATGAGGACCGGGAGGAAAAGTTTTATTCTAAGCCCATGCCCTCGTTGCCGCCGAACGCGCTCTCCGGTCACGAATAAGGCAATCCCAAATAAGCTAAGCAGCAGATAGGGATCAAAGCGACGAGAGGCTGAGCGGACAAGCGGCGGCCATCGGCGAGTCGGCCTTGGCAGGCTCGCTGCGGTCGTGGTCACGGAGACGGACACGTTGACCGCATTCGTTCCATCCAGGCTAGCCGATGATGGGCTCAGCGAGCAGTTGGCTGCCGAGGGCGCTCCCGCGCAGGACAGGCTGACCGCAGCGGCGAATCCGTTGATGGGTTTCAGAGTTACCTGGTAGCTCGCCGTACCGCCAGGCGTGATCGTGGCGGAAGTTGACGATGAGAAGAGCGAGAAATCTTCAAATTGGATCGAAAGCGGCAATGACACGGATTCGGAGCCGCTCGTTCCTACCACGCTGAAGCTGAACGAATCGCCGCCCACGCCGCCTAGGTTAGAGACCGTCAGCGCGCTGGTCTCTCCCGGGGTAATCGCCGCTGGGCTGAATGAGCAATTGGCCGGTGAGGCGCCTGAACACGCGAGGTTGATGCTTCCCGTGAAACCATAAGCCGACGACGCGGAGATCTGGAAAGTGGCTTGGCTTGTTCCCGCCGTGACCGTCGTCGAGTCGGCGTTCGCAGAAAGCGCGAACCCCACCACGCCGTTTCCGGCGAGCGAAACCGTTTGCGGGCTGCCGGCGGCGTTGTCGGAAACCGTTAGCGTCCCGGTTCGCGCGCCCGCCGCCGTCGGGCTGAAGGTCACTGCTATTGCGCAGTTCGCGCCCGCCGCCAGGCTCGCGCCGCAGTTGTTCGTTTCCGAGAAGTCGCCAGCCGTCGCGATGCTCGTGATCGCTAGCGCCGCGTTCCCAGGATTCGACAAAGTTACCGCTTGAGCCGCGCTGGCGGTTTCCACAGCCTGGGTGCCAAAGGTAAGGCTCACGGGCGCCAGGGTGGCCTGGGGCGCTGTGCCCGTGCCGGTCAGCTCAATGCTCTGGGGGCTGGCGGGGGCAGAGTCCGTAATCAGAATCTGGCCGACGCTCGCCCCGGCTGCGGTCGGCTGAAAAGTCACCGAGATCGTGCAACTGCTTCCTGCCGCCACCGTGCTTGCGCAGTTGTTGGTTTCCGAATACGTCCCCTCCGCTTGCAAGCTCGTGATGTAAAGCGGAGTCCCGCCCGCATTGCTCAGCGTCACCGACTGCGCCGCGCTCGCCGTCCCTGCCAGGACCGAGCCAAAGTCCAGGCTGGTGGCCGAGAGACTGACGGCGCCGCTCGTTCCGGTGCCGGTCAGATTGATTGTCTGCGGGCTGCCCGCGGCGTTGTCGGTCAACGTCAGCGTGCCGGTTCGAGCGCCGACGGCCGTCGGAGTAAACCTCACGCTTATATTGCAGCTTGTTCCCGCCGCCAGGGTCGAGGAGCAGTTGTTCGTGGCGGCAAAGTCGCCGCTGGCCGAAACGCCGGAGATCTCAAGGCTCTGGCTCCCGGCATCCATGACTTGAACGTTTTGCGCAAGGCTGGTGGCTCCCACTTCCTGGCCGCCGAAGCTCACCGGATTGGGCGTGGCGGCCACTCCTGGCGCGTTTTCAGGACTAATCTTGGCGATAAAGCCATCATAGGCCCCGCCTGCATAGGCGGTTTGGTAAGCGCCCGGCGTGGTTGGAAAATTGGTTGAAAACGTCTCCCCCGCCACGTAGGCGTTACCGGAGGAATCTACGGCGATGTCGTTGCCGAAATCATCTCCGGTACCGCCCAGCCATGTGGCATAGAGCAGCCCGGAACCGGACGGATTGAAAGCCGCTACAAAGGCGTCGTAAAAACCGGCATCCGCCGCCTGCAATGGGTCAACGGCCGGAAAGCCGACTCCGTAGGCGTTTCCAGTAATATAGGCGTCTCCTGAACTATCCACGGCAATGCCATTCGCAACCTCGGGGTCAATCCCGCCCAGATAGGTCGAATAGACCAGCGAATTCCCCGCCGAGCTCAATTTGGTGACAAACGCGTCGTCCGAGCCGCCGTAGGTCTTCTGGTAAGCCCCCGAAGTGACGGGGAAATCCGTCGAGGTTGTCCAGCCCGTAATGAACGCTTCGTCCGAAGCATTGACAGCAATCGCGTTGCCGTAATCGCCGCCCGTCCCTCCCAGATAGGTCGAATAGACCAGCGCCGAGCCGGTGGCGTTGAGCTTGGTAATAAAAGCGTCAAAGCATCCGCAGGGGCCGCCCGCGTAGGCAGCTTGAAAAGGATTCGCGGTCGGGAAGTTCGTGGAATTGGTCTGCCCGGTCACGTAAGCATCGCCCGACGAGTCCACGGCAATGGCTGAGGCCCGATCCTCGCCATTCCCTCCCAAAAACGTCGAATAGACCAAGCTCTTGCCCCCAGGGCCGATTTTCGCCACGAAAGCGTCATAAGGCCCTCCGCTGAAACTCGGCTCAAGAGCGCCCCCGGTCACCGGGAAGTTCGCTCCGGAGGTGAACCCCGCCACGTAGGCGCTGCCGCTCGTATCCACCGCGATGCCCATGCCGTAATCGTCACCCTGCCCGCCTAGATAGGTCGAATAAATCAGGCTTGACCCACTCGGGCTGAGCTCGGTGATGAAAGCGTCATAGCACGGATAAGGATTGGTGGTTGAGCCGCACGTTCCCCCGCCGAGCGACCCTTGAAGCGCGTTCGCCGTGGGAAAATCCGAAGAATCCGTATAGCCCACGACGTACGCGTCACCCGCCGAGTCAATCGCCACGTGAGTGCCTCGGTCGTCGCCGCTCCCGCCAAGATACGTCGAATAGATCAGAGCCGTTCCCTGTGGGTTGAGCTTGGCCACAAAAGCGTCAAAGCACGGCGCCGGGCTCATGTCCGTGTTGCAAGCGCCGCCGCCGTAGGACCTGTCCACCGCCGAAAGCACGGGAAAATCGGCCGAGGTTGTGTAGCCCGTGACATAGACATTTCCGGAAGAATCCACCGCGATGCCCGTCGCATCGTCATACGCCGACCCACCGAGGTAGGTGGAATAGACCAGCGCCGGATCAATGATCAGGGGTCGGGACGGGTCATAGGGTCCCACCTTAAAGCCCACTTCGTTGTTGGCCAGCAGCACAAAGCGCCCCTCCAAAGCTCTCCGATGGGCGATCTCCCCGTGATCCATGGTGGCTTGGAAGGGGCCGCTGACCACTGACGTCTCGCTTTCAACTTTCAACGCTCGACCCTTGACGGTGGACTCCGGCTGATACACCTCGGGGTTCTCGAACCGCGCTTCCCCCGCGTCGGTTTCAATCACCAAATCCCCGTCCGGAGCGATTCTCATTTTAGTTTTTGAATTTTCGATTGCCGGTTCGCGCCCCGCGACTTCCCGGCCTGCTCCGCGCGGCTCTAGCGTGGCGATGGCCAGCCGGATGCTATTCGGGTCCGCTCCCGGATGAACGACAAAGTCATACTCCAGCCGCCCCCCGCGCCCGTAATACACCAAATCAATCCCCGGATAAACGTTCTCGTACCGGACCTCGCCATACGTCGGCACGTCCCGCCGCCACCGCTTCGCCTCCTTCCCCCAAAAGTAGTTCGCTTTGCCCGCTAATTCATCCGCGCCCACCACCTTCGCCGCTCGATTCGCCCCCACCAGCTTCCAGCGCACAAGACTCGTGACAATTGAGGGGCGACGAGTGATCCCCCGACGACGCGTTGTCTCTTCCCACGGACCTCTAACCCCCAACCCCCGACCACTGTTCTTCTGCCCCCTGCCCTTCGGTCCACTCACCCCTAACCACTGACCGCTGCTTTGGGTCAGCCAAAGCGTGTAGCTGCTGCCTCGCGCCACAAACTTCACCGCCGAATCGAATTGCCCCGCGTTCTCCTCAAACGCCATCGGCAGCCGCGCCAGCGCCGCCCTCGCTCTCGCGCCGGCCTTTAGGCCGGCACGCCTCCCCCGCGGCGCTGCCCTCGCCACCAGCACGCTCAAAATGATAAAAAGCGCCACCCCAAGCCCGCCCGCCACCGCAAAGCCGATCCACTCCCACCGTGCCGTCTGTTCGGAGGTTTGAAACATGGCCCTCGCTCTCGACCCTCGCTGAGGACGCCCTAGCTGCTTTCTGGTTAATCAATCGGCGGGTCAGATAGGCGGGATGAGGGAAATTCGCGGCTGGGCGCAAACCGCGCCGTGGCTCCGCGCCCTGACGGCTTTCGCACAAAGCGCGCGGCGACTCTCCGTGGCCTCCGGGTCGAGAGCATTTCCCGCCCGGAGATCGCGGCGCGCCGCGCCAAAGTCCGCCCGGCGCCTGGGCGGGAAATCACCGGCCTCTGCGAAATATACGATAAACCGCATAAAAGCGTATTTTATTTCCGATAAACTTGACTCATACAGCGGCATCGCGTAGTCTGCCCGGCGCCCGGTTTCCGGCGCGCCTTATCCGCGTGGGCACCCGGCAGAAAGAGGCTGTGGTGAAATTTCTCGCGCCAACCCGGGGCACCGCGCGCCGCGTGGTCTGGCTGGCGCTGCTGATGCTTGTGGGAGCGGTCCCGCCCGCGCGCGCCCAGGTGACGGCGGCGGTTTCCGGCCGCGTGACCGATCCCTCGGGAGGCGCGATCGTGGGAGCTTCCGTCGAGGCGCGCAATCCCCTGACCGGCTTCATCCGGTCCACGGTGACCGACGCTCGAGGCTTCTACGACCTGGCGGCGGTTCCCGTGGGAACCTATCAAGTCGTCGTGCGGGAAAAGGGTTTCAAGACCGCGAACCGCGCCGGCGTCACGCTGACGGCGGCGCAGCGGGCCGTCCTGAACTTTGCCCTCGAGATCGGCGAAGCACGGCAGGAGGTCACGGTCAGAGCTCACGCGCCCTTGCTTGATTTTTCCGCCAGCTCAAGCGCCGGAGTGGTGGGAGGGCGGGAAATCAAAGGGCTCCCGCTCGACGGCCGGAGCTACGACGAGTTGCTGACGCTCAACGCCGGCGTCGTGGACTACACGTCCGAAAAGGCCGGCGGCGTCGGAGTATCGAATTCAGCGGTCGGAAACATGTTTGCGGTGCTCGGGCGGCGGCCCCAGGAGAACCTGTTCCTGCTGAACGGGATTGAATACACGGGCGCGGCTGAAATCAACATGCAGCCCGCCGGAACCAGCGGCCAGCTTCTTGGAGTGGATGCGGTTCGGGAATTCAACCTGGTCACCGCGCCCTACGGCGCTCAATACGGCAAAAGGCCGGGAGCCCAGGTCAGCATCGTCACGGCGTCGGGGACGAATCAATGGCGCGGCACGGCGTTTGAATTTCTGCGCAACCGCGCGCTCGACGCCCGGAACTTTTTTGATCGCGGCGCTCCGCCCTCCTTCCAGCGGAATCAGTTTGGCGGCGCGCTGGGCGGCCCCCTCCAAAGGGACAAGACCTTTATCTTTGGAAATTATGAAGGCTACCGCCAGCATTTGCGCCAGAGCAACCTGGCCTTGGTGCCCGACCAGGCGGCGCGCCAGGGCTATCTTCCCGGGCCGAGCGGAACGTTGGACGATGTCGGCGTGGCTGCCGACGTTCGCCCGCTCCTGGCGCTTTGGCCGCAGCCGAACGGGCCTGATCTTGGCGGCGGAATCGCGGAGGCGTTCAACCATCCGCTCCAAACCATCCGCGAGGATTTCGCAACCGCGCGGCTCGATCGCCAATTTGCCAACCGGGATTCACTGAGCGGAGCTTACACGCTTGATGACAGCGCTGATTTCACCCCCAGCGTCAACCCGCTCAGCCTCGACCTTGAGAATTTGCGAGAACAGGTCGCGAGCCTGGAGGAGACGCGCGTCGTTTCTCCCACCGCCCTGAACGTCGCGCGCCTGGGGTTCTCGCGCGCCGCGTATTTTTTTACCGGAGAATCCGCGGTGGATTTGCCGGGATTCGTTCGCGGCCGGCCGATCGGGGCGGTGGTGATCGGTGGAGGCGCGTCGCCAAACGCCGCAACCCAAATCAGCTTGGCCGGAAGCAATATCGGAAGCAACCTGTTCATCCATCGGAATCTTTTTACCTATGAGGATCACTTGGCCGTTCACCACGGCCCTCACCAGTGGACGGCGGGAATTTGGTTCCAGCAGATTCAGTCGAACGACCGGCTGGCGCTCTCGCAGTACGGCCAGGCGTCATTTGCGAGCCTGGAAGACTTTCTGGCGGGAAACGTCTCCACCTTCGTCGCCGCCCCTTCCCCGACTTCCATGGAATGGAGGTCGCTCGAAGGAGCGTGGTACGCGCAGGACACGATGCGCTGGCGACCCGGTCTGACCGTCACCCTGGGCTTCCGGGACGAATTCACCGACGGCTGGAACGAGGCCAGGGGGAGAGCCGCGAACTACGTTTTCAATTCGCAGGGGGTTATCGAAACCCAGCCTCGCGTTGGGCGCTCCGTTTTTACAACTAATAATGCCAAGTTTTTGCCGGAACCTCGCGTGGGACTCGCGTGGGACCCCTTCGGCAAGGGGGAAACGGTGGTTCGCGCCGGCTTTGGCCTTTGCGCCGATTTGCAGGATGCGTTGAGTTATCGGCTCGATCAAAATGCTCCGTTCAACACGACGATTCACCTGAAAAACGTGCCGTTGTCATTCTTCCCGCTCGTTCCGGGAACAGCCTTGCCGCCCGGCGCGCTGGTCGAGCCGGCCGGGATTCAGCCGAACCTGCAAACTCCGATGGTGGAAGCCTACAGCTTGGGGATCGAACATGCGCTCGCGGCCAATACTGTTGTGCGGCTTGGCTACGTCGGCTCGCGCGGCTATCATGAGATCGTCAGCGTGGATGCCAACGCTCCCGCGCCCGTCGTTTGTCCGGCGGCGCCCTGCCCAACCAGCTTGCCCAACGGGGCCCTCTACATTGCGCCGGGAACGCCATTGCCCAACCCACGGCTCGCCAATACGTGGTCGTGGTTTTCGGAAGGTGTTAGTTCCTACAACGCCATGCAAGTCGAGGTAATGCGACAGTTCAGCAACGGCTTAGGCTTTCGCGCGGCCTACACCTGGTCAAAAAGCCTCGATAACGGCGACACGCTGAATCCCAGCGCCGCCACCAACGCTCCGGGCTTGGTGATGGATCCGAGCAAGTTGTCTTTGGACTACGGCCTGTCCACCTTCGACGCAAGGAATGTGGCCGTTTTTAGCGGAAGTTACGAGCTGCCGTTTGGAGAAGGCAAGAGGTTTTTCACGCGACGGACGGCATGGGGCCGCAAGCTGGCCGCCGGATGGGCGCTGAACGCCATTGAGGAGGCGCGGTCCGGTTTTCCCTTCACGCCCCAGTTGAGTTTTAATCCCTCGAACAACGGCGACGCGCGCAACTCCGTGCGGCCTTCCTTCAACCCGGCATTCCATGGCTCGCTCGTGCCCGGCAGCCCGAACGGGTACTTCGATCCCCATGCGTTCGTCGTGCCTCCCAACGGAACCTTCGGAAACGTCGGACGGGACACGCTGATCGGCCCCGGCCTCAATGACCTCGACCTGTCGCTTTTGAAAGACACCTCCCTCACCGAACAGGTAAAGCTCGAGCTGCGGGCGGAGTTTTTCAACCTCCTCAATCGTCCCAACTTCAACCCTCCCAACTTGATTGTCTTTACCCAGCCCGGAGGCCCTCCGTCCCCAACCGCCGGAGTGATGACCAGCACTTCCACCAGCGCCAGAGAGATTCAGTTCGGCCTAAAACTGATCTGGTGACCCGGGCTTGCCGCACACCCAGTAGCCACGGTTGGCGCTTTCCCAACCGTTTTTTATTGCCAGGAAAATTGTATTCCAACGATGCGAGGGGTTTCGTGCGGCGAAGCAGATTGACCGTCAAAAAGAAAATGCGCTCCGTGACCCGCAGACGATGCACGTGCGACACCGCCACGGAATAAACCCGAATAAGTACCCACGGTCAATCAAGGACGGATTGACCGTGGCCACCCGCTGAAAATAAACGGCTGGTCGCCCCAAAGGGCGAAAAACCTGCTTCAGACCGTGGAAGTCAGGTGAGAATCCGCGCCCGCACCCCTGACTCGCCCTCACTCGCGCTTGGTGAGCAGCTCCGCCAGGTGCATCGTCTTCAGTGGCAAGCCTTGCCGATGAACGTACCCGGCCACATGCATCAGGCAGCCGGAATCGTTCGCCACCAGGTATTCCGCCCCCGCCTCCATCGCGGCGCGCGCCTTGTCCGCTGCCATCGCCACGGAGACCTCCGGAAACTTCACGGCAAAGGTTCCACCAAATCCGCAACACAATTTGAAGTCCTGCATCTCCACCAGCTCAATGCCCCGCACCGCGCGAATCAGCCGGCGCGGCTCGTTCTCCACGGCGAGTTCGCGCAGCAGATGGCAGGCGTCATGGTAGGTGACGCGGTGAGGAAAACCCGCCCCCACGTCCTCCACTTTGAGCACCTTCACCAGAAACTCTGAGAACTCATAAAACCTGTCGGCCAGTTGCTTGGCCTTCGCAAGGCGGGGCGGATCCGCGGCAAACAGTTCTCGGTAAAAAACCCGCACCATGGCGGTGCAAGAACCCGACGGCGCGACCACGTAATCCACGTCATCGAACAGCTCAAGGTTACGCGCGGCGACCGCGCGAGCCTCCTCGCGGTAGCCGGTGTTGAAGGCCGGCTGGCCGCAGCAGGTCTGCGCAGCGTTGAAGCTCACCTCGACGCCCAAGCGGCGCAAGAGCGTCGCCGAGTGCTCGCACACCTGGGGGAAAAACTGATCGCCCAGGCAAGTCACGAAAAGGCCGACGCGGAGCGGACGGCTGCTCATGACCGGCCCCAGATCTTCCCTCGGGTTATGTGAGCCTTTGGCGTTGCTAGGTTGAGAGTCATCAGACACCGCGCCGCTCGCCCCAACGGCGGCAACGCAGGGGGAGCATCGAGACCGTAACCGTACTTGATTTCATTTTGGAGGTCAAGCTGCCGCCGTGAATCATTCTCGCTCAGGGTTGGCAAAGCCGGAAAGCTGCGCGCCGATCACTCGCGAAACGCCGCGCGGAATTCGGCGCAGGGCTTGTTGATTTCGCCTCAAGCAGGTCAAGGCCCAAGGTCGTCTTGATAAATCTCTTTTGATCATTCATCATGATCGAAGATGAGTGTGCGCGCCAAAATCCGGACACTTTTCCGGCTGCTTTTCTTAGCCCTGATTCTGGTCACCGTGGGTGTGGTTTCGGCCATCACTACCATCCGCCTGACGGTGCACGGTCGGCAGGAACAATTGCCGAACCTGGCCGGCCAGTCCGCCGATAAGGCGAGACAACTGCTGGCAGCGCTTGGACTGGAGATGAGGGTTGAGGATAAGTTGTATAGCAGCCGAATACCTGCGGGCGATATTCTCTCTCAGATGCCGCCCGTAGGTTCATTGGTGCGGCCACAGCAGCAGGTGCATGTGCTCGTGAGCCTGGGCCCGCCGCAGGTGACGGTGCCGAACGCCATTGGATCTAGCCTGCGAGCGGCGCGGATCGTCTCCATCCAACAAGGGCTCACGATCGGCGACATTGCCTCGGTCTTTTGGCCTGCGGGCGGGCCCGGCCAGGTTGTGGCGCAGGATCCGCAGCCCTCCGCGGCGGACGTGCGAAGTCCCGCCGTCAACTTTTTGGTCTCGCTCGGCGACGCCCCACTCGCCTTCCTTTGTCCCAGCTTTGTCGGCCAGTCGCTCTCGGAAGCCCGCCTCGAGCTTGCCCAAGGTGGGTTTAATAGCCTGCAGGTTACCCCCGTCTCGTCCACTGGAGAGCCCACCGGCACGGTGATCCAGCAGGTGCCGCTTCCCGGAAGCAAGATTACCCCCGGCACGGTTTTCGATTTCGAGGTTGCAAAGTAGAGGACGGAACCGAAAAGCGAAAAGGCGCGCTGGCGTTGCGGAAGCGAATCACGGTAAATCGGCGAACCTCAAGAGCACCGGCTTTTGAGCGAGAAAACTGAGGCGGGAGATTTCCCGAACCGCCTTGGCCACGCGCTTTTCCTGAGTGGGCTCGAGGGTCATTACAAATGGCAGGTGTCGCTGGGGCATGCCCGGCTCCTGAAGGACGGAATCAATGTTGATGCGATGCCGCGCCAGGAGGGCGCAGACCCGCGCCAAAATGCCGGGCCGATCGCGAACCACAAGTCGCAGATAAGTAGCAACCACATCCTCGTCGGGAGAAACGATGCGGGCAGGATGCCAATGCGCATAGCCGAGCGGCGTTGCTCCCGCGCCCCCCGCCGCTAAAGTCCGGGCGATCTCCACCACGTCGGAGAGCACCGCCACGCCGGTCGGCTCACCCCCCGCGCCGCGGCCGGTCAGCGTGGTGACTCCGCCCTTGTTGCCCACGAGCATAATGCCGTTGGTGGGGCCGTGAACGCTGGCGAGTTGCGAGGCGCGCGGAATCATCAGCGGGCGCACAAAGATTTCCAAGCGGCCGCGGGGTTGCCGCCGGGCAACCCCCACCAGCCGAACCGTGCGGTCCAGGCGGCGAGCGTAAGCGAAGTCCACTTGGTCAATCTCCTGAATGCCCTGGGTGGGAATGTCCTTCACGGGCACCGCTTGGCCGAAGCACACCATGGCGAGGATGGCAATTTTGTATCGAGCGTCGAACCCCGCGACGTCAAAGGTGGGGTCAGGCTCCGCGTAGCCCTTCTGCTGGGCCTCGGCGAGGGCCGTCCGAAAGGTGGCGCCCCGCCGTTCCATTTCCGTCAGAATATAGTTGGTGGTTCCATTCAGAATGCCAAAAACGGCGTCAAAATGTTCTCCGGCCAGCCCCTCGCGGATGGCATGGAGGATGGGCGTGCCGCCCGCCACCGTGGCTTCAATACCGAGGCTCAGGCGGCGAGCGCGGCTGCGCTCGACCAACTCCACGCCGTGCTCGGCGACCAACTGCTTGTTGGCGGTGACCAGATGTTTGCCGGCGTCGAGCGCGGCGAAAGCGATGGCGCGCGCCGTCGGAAGCTCACCGACCAGCTCGATGACGATATCGATGGCTGGATCACCGACCACCTCCTTCCAATCGGTCGTTATCTCAATGGGTTGCCCAAACCAAGAGAGATCCTTGTCGTGAATGGTGCGCGAGCAGACCCGTTGAAGTTCAATCCGGCAGCCCAGGCGGCGCTCGATTTCCGCGCCATGCTCCTTCAGGACTCGCAGCGTTCCTGTGCCCACCGTCCCGACGCCGATCAAGCCGAGGCGAATGGCGCGCGGGCGCTTCGCAGTCTCAGAAATTCCGACCGTTCGATTCCCCATTCGTTTCCCTTCGCGCGGCGCCGAACGTCCGCTCCTCTAACGAGCCGCCGCTCGGCTTCAGATGTCCAACGTTGGCGAAAAACCATTCACCATTCAAACTCCACCCGGGTCCGACGTGTCACAAATTCATCATAAGGGGACACGCGCAGTGTTTGAATATGACGGAGGTCGTCCGTGTAGGCAAGCAAAATGGTCAGCTCGTTCCGGCCACCAAAATTCAGGAAAGGCTCCGGGAGATAGAAATCCTTTTGCGGCCCAATGGTCACATAGCGGCCCACGAATTTTCCGTTCAAGTAGA
>JAKAWO010000040.1 GCA_021827255.1 Acidobacteriota bacterium
CTTTGCGTGAAACAGGCTTTTCAGTTATTCAGCGAACTTCTGACTCAGGACACTCCTCGACCGGCTCGTCTCGCGAGCTAGGCTATATTATGAGTGGAACCGGTTCCAATTGGACAAATGGGACGTCTGCGACACTTTTCTGCATTTGTTTATAAATTATTGATTGTAATATGGTTATATGAATAATTCGATTACAAATTTACAGGTTTTTTGGCATTTGTGTGGCATTTGGATACACCGCGTAAGATTTACCTTGCCCCCCTTTTCACTGCTCCGCCGGCCTTCAGTGTCATCCTCCGACCCCAGCCTGGCGCTGAGTTGCGGCTGGCGCAGGGCGAACCATGGTTCAGTCCTTGAGGTTGCCGATGATGTACTGCCGAATCGCTGCCAGGTCGCTATCGCTGAGACGACCAAAATGGACGGCGATGCGCCCGCTCGCGTCATGCCGAAGTACGGCGCCCGCCGGCTTGAGCGTCGTTCCAACCCCGGGGATATTGAATTCTACTTCCACCGGCTCGCCCAGGCGGATCTCGCCCGAGACTTCCGCGAGCAAGCCGCCTTCTCCAATGTTGACGGTGACGCCGGGGTAATAATGCCCGCCGGCCTTCACCTTGACCGGTGTTCGCAGCGGCAGGCGGGAGCGTCGCCGCCTTTCCATCAGCATAGGGCCGCGAAGAATTCTGATCAAACCCGCCAGACGGTCGGGGCTGACCGGCTTGGTTAGGAAGATCGAGATTCCCGCCCGGAAAGCTCTGCGCATCGTCCCCACGTCGTTCGCGTCCGCGATCATAACGATGGGCGCTGTGGCGCTGCTGGTGGAATTGCGGATGGCCTCCGTCAGCTCGAAACCGTCCACTCCCAGCATGCCGCCCTCCAGCAAAAAGCCGTCGAAGCGCTCGGTCTTCAGCCGCTCGAGGGCGTGCCGTCCGTCCTGCACGAGCAGGACCTCGATCCCCAGCGGTTCGACCGTCGCCTTGATGGCTCGCAGCGCCGCCGGCTCATCGTCCACCACCATGATCCTCAGTGGCATCAATCTCCTCGTCCCCGCGCATACCCTCCGGCTAGTTGGGCCATTGCGTTCGGATTGGCAAAACGCCTTTCGCCGGGCTGCCCAGCGCGGTGATGGGCCCGCCGCGCAGCTTGGTGACTTCACTGCGGATTATCTCCCACGTGTCCTCCGGAAATGCCAGGAAGGCCCGCACCACATCGGGATCGAATTGCCGGCCGGACTCTCGAACGATTTCTTCCCGCGCCGCGGAAAAGGGCAAGGCCTTGCGATACGGGCGGTCGGAGGTCATCGCGTCCAAAGTGTCCGACACCGCGAAAATGCGCGCCCCCAGCGGGATTTCCTCGCCCATCATGCCTTGCGGGTATCCTGTCCCATCGTATCGCTCCTGGTGGGCGAGCACGATCTCCGCCGCTGCCGCTAGAAACGGAATTCGGCTCACCAGCTCGTAGCCGATCCTGACGTGCGTCTGCATAACGGAAGTTTCCTCCGGAGCCAGCTTTCCCTCCTTCAGCAGAATCGAGTCCGGGATGCCGATCTTGCCGATGTCGTGGAGGTAAGCGCCGCGCGTGATGGTTTTCAACTGTTCACTGTTGCATCCCATGGCGCCGGCAATTTCCAGGCAATAGAGACTGACTCGCCGGGAGTGGCCGGCGGTTTCTGTATCGCGCAGGTCGAGCGCCGCTCCGAGCGCTTCGAGCGTGTCGTCGTAGGTCTGCTCGACGCGCCGCATGGCGGCTTTCAGTTGCTGGGTGCGCTGTTCCACCAGATCCTCGAGCTGGCTGCGGTATTTCTCCAGCTCCGCCTCCATCCTTTTTTTCTCGATGGCGCGTTGAACGCTGCCCACTACGCCGTCGAGGTTGAAAGGCTTAATCAGGTAATCATCCGCTCCCCCTTTCATCGCTTCCACTCCAACGCGGACATCGTCCTCGCCGGTCGCCATCAGGAACGCCACCCGGGGATGACGTTGCGACGCCTCTTTCAACAGCTCCAGCCCGGTCATTCCCGGCATCTTCAGGTCGGAAACGACCGCATCATATTTTTCTCGGCGCAGACACTCGAGAGCCTCCTCCGCGCTCGAGCACCCGCGCCAGTTGAACCCACGGCTCTCCAACTTTTCTCCCAGCAATTCCCAGATGGAAGGTTCATCGTCCACGATCAGCACCCGCGCCTTGCCGTTTTGCTTTTCCATCATAACGATCCCCACGGAATCTATCCCCGGATTTTCAGCCGCCGTTCGTCAGACCCTCCACGCGCCGCCGTGGCGGAGCATCCAGGGTGGGCGAACGAAAGACGCCACCCCTCTGCTATCTCTGCTATCGGTTGTTCGCCAGATTTGCGTTAGAGGTTTGAAGAGCCCGCTCAGATTAGAAAACTTTGAGGCCTGAAGGATCGCTCCCTGGGGCGGGATGGCCGAGCGCGGGGCTGAGAGGAGCGAGGCAGATTGCGCGGCGCTAAACCAGCACGAAGATCTCTCGGGCCCCGCCGAGGTCGCGCGCCGACGGCGTAACGATGGTACGGGAAGTGATATAGATCTTTTCGCCCTGACGGAGGGCGCGGCGGACATCCTCTTCGCAAACGAAATCCACTGAAGGAGGCGCGGCAGACAAATCGCTGGGGGCAACAGGATTGGAGCTAGCCTCGCGTGAAGCGGCCGAAGCGGCATCCGAAGCCGAGCTCGCCGATGGAGAGGCTGGCGCCGCGTTCGCTGAGCGTCCTCGTGTGCTGAGGAATCGCTCCACCAGCCGGGCGATTTCCTGCCGCTCAATCTCCGAGCCTTCCGGCTTCCCAGGGCGCGAGGCGGGCTCGGCCGCGGCGGAGGGAGCGATCAAGATAGCTTCTGGTTTGGCTTTGGAATGTGCTAAACCGTCAGCCATCTCCGACGCGGGCAGCGTTGTCACCGCGCGTCGCTCCCAGGCCAATCGCTTGATGTTGATCAGATGCAGCGGGGAAAGATTGTCGGAAGTGATGTTCCCTCCCGGCGTGCCGCAGCCGAGCGACATGGAAGGGAACAATCGGGTCGAATAACCGATTGAACCGTGCGGCGCGGGGGTGTTGACGACCAGTCGGAAAGCGGGCAGTTCGAGCGCCATCGCCCGCGCCACTTCTTCATCCGCCGCGTGGAGCGCCATCGTATGCCCCATGCCGCCGAATTCGAGCAGCTTGCGGCAGACCTCAAGGCCCTCGCGCCAGTCTTTCACGACGCAGAAGGAAAGCACTGGCGAGAGCTTTTCCGCCGATAGAGGATGGTCGCGCCCGACGCCTTCCAAAGGGGCGATCAAGGCTCGTTTGCCGCTGGGGATGGAAAAGCCGGCGGCCCGGGCGATGGTTTCCGCCTGCTGGCCGACCATTTTCGCGTTGACCCGGAAGCTGGGAAGAATAAGGACTCGGGCGACCGCGCGAGACTGCTCGGGCGACAGGAAGACACCGCCTTGACGCTCGGCCTCGGCCCGAACCTGGTCCGCGATCCCCTGGTCCACCACCATGTGCTGCTCGGAAGAGCAGATGGTTCCATTATCAAAACACTTTCCGTGCAGAATGTCGGCGACGGCTTTGACGACGTTGGCCGAACTGTGGATATAAGCGGGAACGTTGCCCGGTCCGACGCCGAGCGCCGGTTTGCCGGAGCTGTACGCGGCGCGCACCAAGCCGGCGCCTCCGGTCGCCAGGATGATGGCGGTCTTGGGATGGCGCATCAATTCTTCCGTCGCCTCGCTGGTCACCAAGGTGATGCAGCCGATCGAGCCTTCCGGCGCCCCGGCTTGGCGCGCCGCTTCCTCCATCACGCGGCAGGTTTCGGCGATGCACCCAACGGCGGACGGGTGCGGGCTCATCACAATCGAGTTGCGGCCTTTCAGGGCAATCAACGCTTTGAAGATGGCCGTCGAGGTGGGATTCGTGCAGGGGATGATCGCCGCCACCACACCCGCCGGAACGGCGATTTCCACAATTCCGTTTTCAACGTCCTCACGCACAATACCCGCGGTTTTCAGATTCTTGATGGCGTTGTAAACGTCACGGGCGCTGAAAAGGTTTTTCTCCACCTTATCGGCGACCACGCCGTAGGTGGTTTCCTCAACCGCCAGGCGGGCGAGCGGCTCCGCGCTGCGGCGGGCCGCTTCTGCCATGGCCGCGACGACGGCATCGGCCTGCGCCTGGGAAAAACGCGCCAGGACTTTTGAGGCTTCCGCTGCCTTCTCAATCAGGCGGCGAACCTGCTGGATGGATTCAAGGTCGCGGTCCATAAGACAATGACGAGTGGCAAGTGGCAAGCGACGAGTGAAAGGACTTGGCTAACCGACCAAGGCGCCGGCCACTCGTCACCCCTCACTTGTCACTGCTTTTTGCCGCCAGACAGGATCTTCTCCGCTTCTTCGTGGGGACGCGGGATCACGTGGACGCTGACCAGCTCGCCGACGCGGCGGGCGGCAGCGGCGCCGGCATCGGTGGCGGCCTTGACGGCTCCCACGTCGCCCCGGACCATCACGGTGACGTAACCCGCGCCAATGTACTCCTTGCCGATCAGCACCACATTGGCGGCTTTGACCATCGCGTCAGCCGCTTCGATCGCGGCCACCAAGCCGCGCGTTTCAATCATTCCCAGGGCTTCACGATTCATATCCAGTCTCCTCGCTCGAACTCGAGCGCCGTTGAAGCTAACACGATTACTGAGAGGGTGCAAGGCTTCGGGCTCAGGCCGGAATGCCTTCGCCCGCCAGCGCGATGTTGTCGCGGGTGGTGTTTTTGACGACGTACATCGCCTCGTCGGCGAGGTGCAAAAGCTCCTTGCGAGTGCGGGCATCCTGGGGGAAGGTCGCGACTCCAAAGCTCGCGGTCACGCGGATATTCAGCCCCTCTTCGGCGAAGAAGACCTTGGAGTTCAGCAAGTCCCGCACGCGGCGGACCACCAGCAAAGCGTTCTGCTTTGAAGTTTGCGGCAGCAGCACGACAAACTCATCGCCGCCGTAACGGAAGGCATAGTCAATCAGGCGCAAGTTGCCCTTGATGAGGTCGCCGATCATCCACAGGAGCTTCGAGCCGACCAGATGCCCATGATGGTCATTGACCAGCTTGAAGTGGTCGAGGTCAATAAAGATGACCGAGAACTCGTAGTTATAGCGCGACGAGCGGTAGATCTCCGCGTCGAGCACCAACTTCAGGTGGCGCGCGTTATAGAGAGCCGTGCAATCGTCGGTGATCGTCAGCTCATGGATGAGCTGAACGTAGCGGGCGTTTTCCAGAGCGATGGCGGCGTAATCGGCCAAGTTTTTCAGCATCGGAATATCTTCCTCACGGAAGCTGCCCTTGTTGAGGCAGTTGACCAGTTCGATCACTCCCAGCACCCGCTCGCGCCCCTTGATCGGCACGCAAACGATGGAGCGCGTCTCCCCTTGGGTGATCTCGTCGAATTTACGGCTGAAGCGGGGATCGCGGCTGGCGTCTGCGATCAGCACCGGCTCAGCGTGCAAAGCGGCCCAGCCCGCAACGCCCTCGCCCAGCTTCAGGCGAACGTCCTTGAGTTTGTTCGCCCCGTTGCCAATGGCGATCTCGAAGTGCAACTCCTGAGTGTTCTCGTCCAGCATGAGCAGCGACCAGGTGTCCGGCTGAAGAAAGTCGCTGATCTTCTCCATGATCGTCTGAAGTATCTTTTGCAAATCGAGCGTGGACGCCAGCGCCTTGCCCACTTCGTGGAAAAGCGAGAGCCTCTCGATTTGTCTCCTCAGCTCTGCAACTTCCTCGTCGCGGTGCGCCATTTAGTCCCTGGCCTGTCCGGAGATCCCTACCGATGTGACCACTATTAAACCATTAGCCGCCGGTTTTCAACTCTTTTCGGAGGGCGGCGCCTGCTGCGTCCTCAACCTTAGGCCCTCCCGAGCGGCGGTCCTTCCCGGCTGTGGGCGGATTACGGTCGCCACCTTGGGTGCAAGGCAATTGACACCCCTCGCCCGCGGGCAATAATATCAGGAAAGGTGCCCAAGCGGGCATTTCTCCGAGAGAGAACGATGAGCTCGTTCGGCGAGAACCTGCGGCGGGAACGGGAAATGCGCGGTGTCACGCTTGAGGAGATTTCCGCTGCCACCAAGATCAGCGTCCGTTTCCTTGCATGTGTTGAAAATGAGGACTTTTCCAAACTGCCGGGCGGCATCTTTGCGCGCAGCTTCATCCGCTCTTACGGACGCTATCTAGGCTTGGACGAGGAAGCACTCTTGGCTGAGTTCCAGCAAGCGATGCGGGGCCGGGGCGAGCAAGACATCAGCCACTTCGCCATCCTGCGCCCGCTCCCGGCAGAAAAAAAGGCCTCTCGGACGGCGCGAATTGGCCTGCCGCTCGTGGTGATTCTGCTGCTCGTGGCCGGCTATGCCATTTGGCGTCATTCTCGCCTTGCGCCGTTGCCAGGCTTGAGCGCGGTCACGGCGCTTCCCAAGGCTGTCGCCTCCCCCGCCACGGCGACAGCGCCGGCGGCTGCGGCTTCATCCGGCGGGGCAGGCGCCTCGGCCAACAACGGCGCCGAGTCTGGCGATGGTTCAGCAGCCCAAGCGGCTTCATCCGCGTCGAGCGCCGTAGCCGATCAGAGTGGCCTCAACCTGCAAATCGCAGCCGCCGAGCGCTCTTGGGTGACGGTGAGCGCGGATGGCGTGACCGTCTTTCAGGGCATTCTTCACGCGAACGACGTTAAGACCTTCCACGCCACAAAGGATTTTGACGTTTTGACCGGAAATGCTCAAGGCGTCATTCTGACCTTAAATGGCCAAACGCTAAAGCCGATGGGACAGGAAGGCGAGGTCAAGTCAGTTCATCTGACCCGCAAAAACCTCTCCCAACCTGCACCCTGAAGGAGGGGCTGCTCTGCTGCGACTCGCTGACACGCTCCGCCAGGGCACGGCCCCGGAGGTCATCCGCCGGAAGGGGGCAGAGGGCAGCCTGCCGGTGGCCTTGGAAGAAAAGATAGAGATCCTCGTGATCTTGAGTTCTGATTCCGACGAAAGCATCCGTAACACGGCCTTCTACACGCTCGAAACCTGGAAACCAGACGAACTGCGCCAGGTTCTCTCGAATCCGCAAACTCCCGCTCCCTTGCTCGACTTCGCCGCCAATCAGCTTGTCCCCAAGCGCCGTGAGCTGGCGCCGGCGCTGCTGAGCAACCCTTCGTTACCAAAAGACCTGCATGACTGGGTGAGGACGAACACGGAACAGTTTGCGGAGGAGAAAGTGTCCGCCGCGCCGGGGACTTCAACCGAGGAAAGCTCAGAGGTTGAGGTTAAAGACCCGGGGCGCGAAACGCTGGTCCAGAAGCTCAGCCGCATGAGCTCGGCGGAGAAAATCAAGACCGCGCTGGCCGGCAATCAGGAAGAGCGGCTCATCTTGATTCGGGACGCCAACAAGGTCGTGGCCCGAACCGTGATCGAGTCCCCCAAGCTCTCCGATCAGGAAATCGAAGCCTACGCTTCCATGAAGAGCGTCACCGAGGAAATTCTGCGGCTGATCGCCCTGAACCGGAAATTCATCAAGAGTTATGCGGTTGCCCGCGCCTTAATCAATAACCCTCGCACGCCCATTGACGTCAGCCTGCCGCTCCTCAATCGGCTGAATGACAGGGACATGAAAGGGGTCAGCATCAACAAGAATGTGCCCGAGGTCATTCGTGCCATGGCCGTCAAGACCGTCAAGCAGCGGGAAGAAGCTACGCAACCGAAGTTGAGGATGAAAAAGTGATTCGAGGCTTGCCTATCGTCAGGCGCTTGGCATCAACCTGCCGCGGTTGCAACCGTCTTTCATTCCCGGCTATTTCGCCTTGTTTGGAAGCGAACGGCAACTTTGTGCGGTGGCAAGCCTCACAGAAAGGTGCGGTCAAAAGGTTCCGGAAAAAGGCTGGCCAGGCTCCGCGTTTCCCGCCGCCCTTCGGCGCTGACCAGCACGATTTCGAGGTCGCCGCAGAATTCCCAGAGGAGCTGACGACAGGCGCCGCAGGGCGGCGCAGGATGCGGGCTCGAGGTGGCGACGGCCAGGCGCGTGAATTTTCGCTCGCCCTCGGAAATCGCTTTCCACAGCGCCACGCGCTCGGCGCAAACCGTCAGCCCGTAGGTCGCGTTCTCCACGTTGCACCCGGTATAGGTTTTTCCGTTCGCGGTTTCGAGCGCCGCGCCGACTTTGAATTTGGAAAACGGCGCGAAGGCGTTCGCGCGCGCCGCGAGCGCCCGTTCGGCCAGATATTCCGCGTCCATTGTTCCTCCCACACGCCAGAAGGGCCGGCTTCAAATCTTTCCGTTCGATTTCCGAGGCCCACCGTTCATTCCACGGGGGAAAAGCGCTGGCCATTTCTACAGGGCTGCGAAAAGCGCGTCGAGCAGTCGGCCCAGATCACTTGACGTCTTCTTCCCCGCTTCGAGCACATCCGAGTGCGTGAGATGCCGTCGCGTCAGTCCGGCGGCGCGATTGGAAATTGCGGCCACCGCCAGCACGCGCATTCCCACTTGCCGCGCCGCAAGAACTTCCGGCACAGTGGACATCCCAACCGCATCCGCACCCAGCCGCCGAAGAGCCCGAATTTCCGCTGGCGTCTCGTAGCTCGGCCCCGGCACGGCTGCGTACACCCCCTCGAAGCAGCGAATCCGCAACCGCGCCGCCTCCTTGAGAGCGGCGCCGCGCAATTGGGCGTCGTAGGCTTCTGTCATGTCCACAAAACGCTCGCCCCAGCGCGAATCGCGCGGTCCCGCCAGAGGATTGTCGCCTTGCAAATTCAAATGATCGGAAAAAACCATCAGCGCGCCCGGCGTCGCCTTCTGATGAATTCCACCGGCCGCGCAGGTCAGGATCAGAGTCTTAATTCCGGCGAGGGCCAGCACTCGGGTTGGAAACGCAACTTGCGCAGCCGAGTAGCCTTCGTAGCGGTGCATCCGCCCTTCAAGAACGGCCATTGGCACGCCCCGCCAATGGCCCAGGTGAAACCTGCCAGCGTGGCCGGAGATCGTGGCCTTCGGAAAGTGCGGGATTCTAGCGTAGGAGATTGTCGCTTCGACGCGCAAATGCTGAACCACCTCTCCGAGTCCTGATCCGAGAATCAATCCCATTATTGGAGTAAGCGTCGAGAGAGCGGGGAGGCAGTCCACCGCTTCCTGCGCTTCATCGTAGCCGGGATCGGTCTTCTCCGTTGCCATCTCAGCGCGCTGCCTCAGTGTGCCAACAGCAGCCCCACAATGGCGGCGGACAAGTAATTGGCCAGCGTGCCAGCGAGCAGCGCCCACAATCCGAGGCGTGCCAGGTCGTGTCGGCGCGAAGGCGCTAGCGCCCCAATGCCGCCGATTTGAATTCCGATGGAGGAAAAATTGGCAAAGCCGCACAGCGCGTAAGTCGCGATGGTAAACGACCGCGCCGCGATTTTGCCCTTGAGCGGCCCGAGCATTGAGAAGGCGACAAACTCATTGATGACGAGCTTGGTGGCCATCAGACTGCCGACCACTCGGGCGTCATGCCACGGCACGCCCAGCAGCCAAGCGACGGGCGCGAGCGCGTAGCCGAACAGGGTTTGCAGACTTGTGTGCGCCACCCCCAAGACGCCGTTGCCGAGCGCGATCAGAGCGATGAAGGCGATCAGCATGGCGGCGACGTTGAGCGCCAGGTACAATCCGTCAATTACCCCGCGCGAGATGGCGTCGAGCGCGTTCACGTCCTTTTTTTCTAACACCAGCTTGACCTCGCCCGCGGTGCGCGGTCGGCCGCTTTCCGGAATCAGCATTTTGGAAATCAGAATCGTCCCGGGCGCGGTCATGACCACCGCGGTCAGCAGGTGCCGCGCCGACGCTCCGAACAATACGTAAGCGCCCAGCACGGATCCCGCGATGTGCGCCATGCCGGCGGTCATAATGGTCATCAGCTCGGATTCGGTCAAGTCGTCGAGATAAGGTCGAATTACGAGCGGCGCTTCCGTCTGCCCCATGACGATGCTCGCCGCCACTTCGAGCGATTCCGCTCCGCTCGTCCGCATCAGCTTGAACATCAATTTTCCCGCCAGCGAAACGAGCGTGGGCAGAACGCGGAGGTAATACATCAGCGAGAAGAACGCCGAGACAAAGATGATGATGGGCAGCGCCTGAAAAGCAAAGATGATGCCCAGGTTTCCATGCGGATCGCCCAGCGGACCGAAAACAAACTTGGAGCCCTGGAAGGAAAAATTGAGGAACCAGACGGTGGCGTGGGAGAACGCGCTGAGCAGATCGTAGCCTACCCGCGTCCGCAGCACAAACAGAGCAATCAGAAGTTGCAGCCCGAATCCCCAGCCGACGATCCGCCAGGAAATCGCTCTGCGGTTGCGAGAGAGCGCGAACGCGGTGCCAAAAATCGCCAGGATCCCCAGCAAGGGGGCGAGATGGATCAAGCGGGGGTTGCTCCTTTCTCATCGTCTGGAACGCGGGCTAGAATGAGCGGGTCCGCCCCGGGCGGCTCCGGACGAATGACGATGGCGCTGCGCAGTGTCGCCCGCGCCCGAACGAGCATAGCAGCGTCATTCCAGTGAAGCACGCAAATCCTTTCACCCGCCGAGACCGGGTCGCCGACCTTCTTTTCAAAGACCAGGCCCACGGCGGGATCAATGGCCGAGTCCATCCGCTCGCGGCCCGCGCCGAGTCCCATGGCGGCGCGTCCGACGGCCTCGGCTTCAAGGGCCGTCAGAAAACCGTCTTCCCACGCCACTAAAGATTCCTGGTGAACCGCCCGCGGCAGCAATCGGTCATCCTCCACCACGTGGGCGTCACCGCCCTGCTGCTCGATGACACGCTGAAAGCGTTCGAGCGCCTGGCCGCTTTGAATCACGGCGTCGTAGCGCCCGCGCGCCCGCTCGCGGGAAGCCTCGAGTCCACCCACGATCAGCATGGAAGCGGTCAGCTCGCGGCAAAGCTCGTTGAGGTCGGCGGGGCCGCGGCCTTTCATCGTTTCCAGGCACTCGATGACTTCGAGCGAGTTGCCGACTGTGTTCCCGAGCGGCTGGTCCATGCCGGTGATGAGCGCCTCCACGCGCAGCCCGCGCGCCATGCCAATCTCCACCATGCGCCGCGCCAGCGCCTCCGAATCTTCCCGCCACTTCATGAACGCGCCCGAGCCGGTTTTCACGTCCAGGGTCAGCCCGTCCAGCCCCTCGGCGAGTTTTTTGCTCATGATCGAGGCCGAAATCAGCGGTAGCGACTCCACCGTCGCCGTCACGTCGCGCAGCGCGTAGAGCAAGCGGTCCGCCGGAACCAAGTCCTCCGTCTGTCCCATCAGCGCCAGCCCACACACGCTGAGCACGCGCCGGAATTCCTCCAGGCTCAACCGCGTATTAAATCCGGGGATGGATTCCAGCTTGTCGAGCGTCCCGCCCGTGTGTCCTAGGCCGCGCCCGGAAATCATGGGCACGCGCAATCCCGCCGCCGCCGCCGCCGGAGCCACCACGAGCGACGTCTTATCACCCACGCCGCCCGTCGAGTGCTTGTCCACCTTCGGCTCCGCCAGCTCGGGAAAAGAAAGCGTGCGCCCAGACCGCATCATCGCTTCCGTCAGATCCGCGGTTTCCCTGGCGCTCAACCCGCGGAAATAGATGGCCATCAGGAGCGCCGTCGCTTGGTAATCCGGAATCTCTCGGCGCGTCAATCCGGTGATGAACTCGCTGATCTCTTCGCGGCTGAGCTTCTGCCCGTCGCGCTTCTTGCGGATGATATCCGGCGCTTTCATCGCACCTCACCTGGCGAGAGGATATATCAGAAGTGCTGGGAATTTCCTGCCTTATTTCTGGGGCGATCGGACTTCGGTAGGACGCGCCGTCAGGATTGCGAGTCCTGCGCTCAAGCGCCGTCCCTCTCTGTGCATTTGCCGCCGCGGCGCGTCCGCGTCATGGGGGAGTAGCGGCAGCGGCCAGGGGTGGCTTCGGGAGGCCGAGATGCTCGATGGGATAGCCACGGGCGCGCCACCCGGTCAGCCCGCCCGCGAGCGGCCGCACCCGCGTCAGTCCTCGGCGTCGCAGCATGAGCGCCACCCGGGCGCTCGTCGCCTCGTTCGGTCAGGTGCAATAGAGAATGATATCGCGGTCGCGCGGGATCTCCTCGTGCCGCTGCTCGAATTCTTCCGGAGAAACGCGCATCGCGCCGGGGATCACGCCCGGGTCAGCCTCAAAGTCCATCGAATGCCGCAGATCAATCACGACGAGGTTCTCTCCCGCTTCCTGCTTCCTCTGCAGCTCTTCCGGCGTGATGCGGGCGATGCGCAGCTTCCGCAGAAACCTCTGCCTCTGAAGGTATTTGCCGAGGATGTACGCCGCCAGGCCGGCGACGGCCAGCGCCATCAGCCCAGCGCCCATGCCCAGCACCGCGCGGGCCACACGCTCAAGCTCGCGGCTGAACACGTAGCCGAGCCCGGCAAACCCTCCCGCCCAGACCAGCGCGCCTGCTCCATCGAACAGGAGAAATCTCCCCACCCGCATGCCGAACATCCCCGCCATGGGCGGCGCCGCCACGCTCAGCCCCGGCACCAGCTTGGCGAAGACGAGGGCTCGCGAGCCGTTCCGCGCAAAAACCTCTTCCGTGCGTCGCACGCACGAATCCGGCTCGAGCGCAATCCTGCACAGCAGATTCAAAACCTTGCCGCCCTGCTTGCGGCCAAGCTCGTACCAGATCCCATCCGCCGCCATCGCTGTCGCCACCGCCAGCGCGACCACCGAGGCCAGATGCATCTGACCCGCGCCCGCCAGCGCCCCCGCTGCCAGCAGCAAAGGGACGGAAGGCACCGGCAGCCCTAACTGCTCGGCGAAAACCCACGCCCCGAGTACGACATAGCCGTGCCGGGTGAGGAATCGAACCGTTTCGTCCATCGGAATTCCCTAACCCTGTGACTCGTCCTGCCCGCCGTGAAGCAGCCTATTGGATGCGCCAGCATCGCCTTTGGCTCAGGCCCGCCAGCGGCCCCACAACTCAACCCTGGCGCGAGCCTCGCGCAATCTCTGCTCCACAATCGCTCGCTTCGCTCGCCACGCTTGGCCGGAATCGCGCACTCGTGTATGCTTTTCCCTCCATGCCCCGCCAGAAAAAATTCAAGATTGCGCTCGTGCAGATGGCCTGCGGCGCCGACCTGGACGCCAATCTGCGCCAAGCGATTGAGGGCATCGGCGAAGCTGCCTGCCAGGGCGCTCGGATTGTCTGCCTGCCGGAGCTTTTCCGCTCGCCTTATTTCTGCCAGCGCGAGGACGCCTCGCTGTTTGACCTTGCCGAGCGCGTGCCCGGTCCTTCAACCAACGCCTTGGCCCGCGCGGCTCGAAAATCCCGCGTGGTGGTGATTGCACCGGTTTTCGAGCGCCGTGCGCCTGGCGTCTATCACAACAGCGCCGCCGTCCTTGGCCCAACCGGCAAGCTGATCGGTCTTTATCGCAAGATGCACATTCCCGATGACCCAGGTTACTATGAGAAGTTCTACTTCACTCCCGGCGACCTCGGCTTTCACGCCTTTGACACTCCCGCCGGCCGCATTGCCCCGCTCATCTGCTGGGACCAGTGGTATCCGGAAGCGGCGCGTTTGGTAGCGCTGGAAGGCGCCAGCGTGATCTTTTACCCCACCGCCATCGGGTGGCATCCCAGCGAGAAACGGCGTTTTGGCATAACCCAGCGCGACGCCTGGCGGACCGTGCAACGCGGGCACGCCATCTCGAACGGAGTGTACGTTGCTGTGGTGAACCGCGTCGGAGTGGAAAAGGCCCGCCCGTCAGACGCGGGCATCGAGTTTTGGGGCTCGTCGTTCGTGGCCGATCCGCAGGGCGTGGTGGTGGCGAGGGCTTCGGCGGATCGCGAGGAAATCCTGATCGGCGAGGTGGATCTCAGCCGCCTTGAAGACGTGCGCCGCAACTGGCCGTTTTGGCGCGACCGCCGCATTGACGCCTACACCGGCCTTACTCGACGCCTGCTCGACGCGCCCTCCGACGGCGGAGAAAAGCAGTGAGCGCGCCACAGACGCCCGCCTCGCTCGGCTTCCGCCTGCCTGCTGAAACCGCTCCGCACGAGGCTACCTGGATAGCCTGGCCCCACAATGCGTCCGACTGGCCGGGCCGCTTTGGACCGATTCCCTGGGTCTATGCGGACATCGTCCACAAGCTCACGGCGGGTGAAATTGTCCGTATCATGGTGAATTCCGCCGCGGAAGAAGGGCGCGCCCGCCGCGTTTTGACGCGCTTCGACGTGAATCTTTCTCGCGTCCAATTCTTCCGCATCCCGACCGACCGCGGCTGGACGCGAGACTCTGGCCCGTTGTTCCTCCGCCGCCCGCCGAGTTCGCCAGCCAAACCCGGCGAGTTGGCCATTGCCCGCTTCCGCTTCAACGGCTGGGCTAAATATCACGACTGGAGGCAGGACGACCGCGCACCCGGGCGCGTGGCGCGAGCCCTCCGCCTGCCCATCTTCCAAGCTCGCGTTCGGACTGGCGCCGTGGTGCTCGAAGGGGGGGCAATTGAAGTGAACGGCCGCGGCACGCTCATCGCCACAGAAGAGTGCCTGCTCGACCCGCGAATCCAGGTTCGCAATCCCGGCCTCGGCCGCGCAGACTTGGAGCG
>JAKAWO010000369.1 GCA_021827255.1 Acidobacteriota bacterium
CAAACTCCACCCGATCGCCACCAGCAAACATGCCGCGCGCGCCCGCCGTCGGGGACTCCGGCGGTAGTGGACCCAAACCGCGTCCACCACCAGCGCCTCAAATACTGCTGGGGGTTGAGCTTCAACCTGCATCGTCTGAAGCATTGCTACTTTCTCCTGAGGATGTGAACAGCGCACAAAGTGATCGAAGCGCCCAACCCTTCTCGCCATTGACGCAAGAAGCCAGGTTCTGTCGCGCCCATCCTCGAACGCGGCCGGAGCTTTGCTATAATGCTTGTTTGCGGCGCGAGTTGGGCATGGAGGACTGAACGACAATGACAAAGGCATGCGCGGAGAGCAAGTGACGATGGGCACCGAGGCGGAGAAAACTGCCAAGCTGTTGGGCGGAGCCCGAACGTATCCGATGCGTCTGGAGACCCGGTCGCGCACGGAATTTAAGGACATCACGGGCTTGCTGGAGAAGTTGATCCTGGAATCGGGCGTCGCGAACGGCACCTGCTTGGTCTTTGTCCCGCACACGACGGCCGGCATTCTGATCAATGAAAACGACGACCCTAATTTGCAGATTGATTTCGACAATTTTCTGAAGCGGCTTGCGCCGCGCGCCCAGGATTACCAGCACAACGACGGTAACTGCGACGCGCACCTGAAGGCTGCGGTCATCGGCGCGTCCAAAACCTTGCTGATTGAAAACGGCCGCTTGGCGCTGGGGCGGTGGCAGGGAGTGTTTTTCTGCGAGTTCGACGGCCCCCGGCGGCGGGAACTCCGCGTCAAGGTCATCCCGGATTGATTCAGCCAGGAAAACTCGGCGTTTATCTCCAGGTTCCTTTCTGCGCGTCGAAGTGCAGCTTCTGTAATTTCAGCTCGCGGGTAGCCTCGCCGTCCATCTTCCCGCAGTACCAGAGAGCTCTCGTCCGCGAAATCGAGGATCTGCCGAAAATCTATCGTGCGGAGCGCATCCCTGCGGAATTACTCTCGACTCCTGTGGAGACAATTTATATGGGCGGGGGGACGCCATCGCTCCTCGGAGATGAATTCTTGGGCGCAGTGCTGAGGTCGCTTTACGGATTGTTCTCCGCGGAGTCGCTCGAAGAGTTCACCCTTGAGGTGACGCCTGGCTCGGCGGGCCCAGACTACCTCCGCGCGGCGCGGGAGCTAGGGGCTGACCGCCTCAGCATTGGGGCGCAAACCTTCAACGACCACGAGTTGTGCGCGGTTGGCCGTCTCCATTCGGCAGGTGATACGGAGGCGCAGGTTGGGGAGGCGCGGCGAGCGGGGTTCAAAAACATCAGCCTCGATCTGATTGCCGGCCTGCCGCACCAGACCGAAGAATCCTGGCGTCAAACACTCGATCATGCCCTGCGCCTCATGCCGGCGCACCTTTCCGTTTATCTTTTCGAAATGGATGAGAAGAGCCGACTGGGAAGCGAGCTCCTCCGGAATGGCTCCCGATATCATGCTGAGGCGGTTCCGGGGGAAGAGTTCGTGGTCTGGGCCTACGAGGGCGCTCGCGAACGGCTGAGGCGGGAAGGCTATGGACAATATGAAATTTCCAACTTTGCGTTGCCGGGTTTCGAGTCACGCCATAATCTGAAATACTGGCAACTGGACCCTTACATAGGCCTGGGTGCGGGCGCCCACTCATTCGACGGCGGGCGCAGGTGGTCCAATGTTGTTCAGGCCGAAGAATATGAGCGGCGGCTAGAAGCCGGCCAACCTCCCATCTCAGAAGTGCGGGTTCTGCCCCTCGATGAGCAAGTTGAGGAATTTTTCTTCCTGGGCCTGCGCCAGCGGGACGGAATTGACTTGGAGCAAGCCCGAAAGCGATGGGGATTGGGTCCGGTAGAGCCCTGGGGGAAGACGATCGCCGCCTTGACGAAGGGCGGCTGGCTGGAACAGACGGGCTCGCGCCTGCGGCTTGCGCCGCGCGCGCTGTTGGTTTCCAGTGAAATCTTTCAGGAATTCATCACCGCTTGACGTGGGGCGGTAAAGGAGCGTGCCGGATGGGCGAGCCGGTCGTGGACTTGCGGAGCGACACGGTTACGCGGCCGTCGGCCAAGATGCGGCGGGCCATGGCCGAGGCCGAAGTGGGCGATGACGTCTATCGCGAGGACCCCACCGTCAATCGCCTTCAGGAGCGAGCGGCGGAAATCTTCGGGCGCGAGTCAGGGTTGTTCGTCCCTTCGGGGACGATGGGGAATCAGGCCGCCCTCAAAGTCCACACTCGACACGGCCAGGAAGTGATTTGCGAGGAACGCGCCCACATTTACAACCACGAGATGGGCACGCTGAGCGCGTTTTCGGGCTTAATGCCACGTACCGTTCGCGCCGAAGAGGGCATCATGACCTGGGACCACATCGCGCCGCTCATCCGCGCCCGCAGTGACCACTACGCCTACACCGGCCTCATTGAAATCGAAAACACGTCAAACCTTGCCGGCGGTTCCGTCTATCCGCAGAACGTTTCCGATGACGTCTGCGACCGCGTTCACGCCATCGGCCTGCCCGTTCACCTCGATGG
>JAKAWO010000370.1 GCA_021827255.1 Acidobacteriota bacterium
CGTTCAGAGCGTAGGATATGCTTCGAGAGCCGTGCCGGCGTCTGGCGATAAGGGAAGAGTCTTGAGGGATTGCAAGGCGGACCTTCTGGGATATTCCGTCCAATGAGCCCGGCGCACCTCGGTTTCCTTAACCGCGGCGGGTGACTGCTCCGCCATCGAAGCATCAGAGTCAGGCTTCGGTGTAAGGAACGGACTTCCAAAGGCCGGATTTTCCGCATAGCCTGCAGCCTCGCAGCAACCCGCCCATCTCCTGCACCACCGCGACCAAACGCTCGTCAGAGTAAAAGATTTCGCGCGTTCGGCACTCAGGGCACTGTATCACCAGCCTGACAGAGCGTTGATCCTGGGGCTTCGCATCAGGAAAATCAATCCCCCAGATATTGTTACCCAGCTCCAGGCACTCGACTCCCCAGAAAATGGAATCCTTCTTGGTCCCGGCCGCGCGGCAAACCACTCGGAACACGCTGTCGCGGCGAGTCAAATGGCACAAAATGCGAATTTCTTGCTCGACAATGAGGTTTCGGCGCAGCCAGATTTTTGCGCCATGCTGGCTAACAACCGCCGTCGTGGCATCCTCGACGAAGTCAATTCCCTGATAGTCAAAACCGAAAACTCTGACCGGCAACTCCATGGCCAGTCTTGGCGAGCGGCGCGCGCAGCCTGGTTCCATGACATCCTCCTCACAACACCTTCGCCTGCGGCTTGGTAAAAGTTGTGGCTTCGAGCCCAGAAGCATACAGCCTCTGGGATTGTCGTTTCAATCTTCTCTATTCCGATCCAACAATTCGACGGTAAACGTATCGAACCTGCTGCTGGACTTCGCGCAAGCGTGTCTCGAGAACCTTGGCCGATTGGACTAAGCCCCATCGTTCGGTCAAGTTCTCAACCGCAGCTCGCAGTCCCGCCCGCTCCGGAAGTTGCTCCGCCGGTCTGCCCGTGACTAGGCGGACGGCGTGGTCCACAGAACGGAGAAACGCCGCCCCTTCGCGAAGAGCGGAAGCGTCCTCCGAGGAAATCAGCCGAGCTTGCTCGAGTGCGTCAATTTGCGCGGGCGTGTTGGCGCCGAGTGGCGCGTGGACACCGTGCCGAAGGCGCAGAAAGGAGATGGCGAAGTCAATGTCGTAATAGCCGCCGGGGGCGGTTTTGGTGTCGGATGGCTGGGCATCCCTTTCGCGTTCGAGCCGCCGCCGCATTTCCTTGAGCTCTCCTTCCAGATCGGTGTGGCTTTGGAATCGCTGGCAGACTCGCTCGACCAGTCGCTCGGCCACTTGGCGCCCCAGGCTGGGGTCTCCGGCGATGGGGCAGGCTTTAAGATAGGTGGGAGCTTCCCACACCTCCGCGTCATGCGCGATGTAATCCAATAGCGAGTCTTCGGTAACGACGAGTTCGCCTTCCTGCCCGCGCGGGCGCAAGCGAGTATCCACGGCAAAAAGAGTGCCATCCCGTGTGTAGCTGGAGAGAGTCTCGATGGTTTTTTCCGCCAAGCGGATGAGCGACGCCATTTCATCACTGCGCCGCGAAGAAGGAACCACAAAAATCAAATCGGCGTCTGAGGCGAGGTCAAACTCGTTCAAGCCTAAGCGCCCGAGACCCAGCACTACCAGCGCGCAATCGCTTTCCGGCTCGGCGTGGGGCGATCCGGCCAGCGCGACCGCCTCACGGCTAATCCACAGCGCGCTCGCCACGGACCGCGCGGCCAGCGATGACCATCGCCCAAGGCGGACAAAGATGGACGTCATCCCGGAAAGATCGGAAGCGCCCAGCGCCAGAACGTGTTCCCGATAATGGCGCCGGAGGATGGCCGTCTTTTCGCTCGAGTCGAGACCTTTTTGCTTCACCCATGGAAAAGGTTCGGCGGGAGTGGGCGAGCCTTCTATCAGGCTGATCTGGTCGGCAGAATCCGCCGCCGCCGTCTGGAAGTCCAAGGTTTCAATGTCCTCTGGATGATGAATCAGCAGGTCACCCAGATATTCGCTCCCTCCCACCAGCTCAAGCGCCCGCCCCAGAGCCTCCGGCTTGAGGCGCGCGGCCCGGAATTTTTCCTGGGAGGTGAGCAGGGCTGAAAATAAGCGCGTTACACCCTTCCGTGCCCGTTCGGGGACTGCCGTCAGCCGGACCAGCTCCGCCAGCTCGGGCGCTTGAGCGTCGAGGTAAGCGAGCAGCGAATTGTACGAATGCAGCCCGTAATCGGGGGAAAGGAGGGTCACGGGCTTCAACTGATAGGGTGCTCCCGGCGCCGCCGCGGGGTGAATCACCCTCTGGTAAATCTCTTCAACCCGCTTGAAGTCGTTCTCGAGCCGTTGCACCAGGGCAGTGCCCGGAGAGGCGCGACTCTCCAACCCGCAGCGGCGCGCCAACTGGTCGAGAGCTTCGATCTCGGTCGGCAGACGGTGCGTCTGGCGGCCCAGCTCGAACTGAATGCGGTGCTCGACCCGGCGGAACAGCTCGTAGGCATTCACTAGCGTGGCGTAATCCCGGTCGGAAAGCCAGCCCTTGTCATTGAGCT
>JAKAWO010000371.1 GCA_021827255.1 Acidobacteriota bacterium
AGCAGCCGTTGTCCTCAATGATATAGATCATGGGCACGTTGCGGCGCATGAGGTGGACGAACTGGCCGATGCCGATCGCCGCCGTGTCGCCGTCGCCCGAAACGCCGAGGCAGATCAGATGGCGATTGGCGAGCATCGAACCCGTGGCCACCGACGGCATGCGCCCATGCACCGCGTTAAAGCCGTGCGAGCTAGCGAGGAAATAAGCCGGGCTCTTGGAAGAGCAGCCGATGCCGCTCAGCTTGACGACGCGATGGGGCTCGACGCCCAGCTCGAAGCACGCTTCGATGATGCGCTCGGAAATAGCGTTGTGGCCGCAGCCGGCGCACAGCGTGCTCGCGGCCCCTTTGTAATCAGACCGCTCCCGGCCAATGCGGTTGAGCTTTTTAGCCGGCGCGGGCGGGACGGTGGTTGTCGCCATGTCAGTTTTGCTCCTCCTGGGAAACGATGGAGTCGGTGATGCTGCGCGCGTCAATGGGCAAGCCGGTGTAATGCAGCACGCTGCGGAGCTTGCCGACTTCATCCGCCTCCACTTCCATGCGCAGCAGCGACTTCATCTGAGCGTCGCGGTTCTGCTCGACCACGTAAATCCGCCGGTGCCGGTGAATGAAGTCCAGGACTTCCGGCGTGAAGGGATAAGCGCGCGCGCGGCAATAAGCGGCCTCGATCGCGTATTCTTGCTTGAGCTGGTCCAGGCTCTCGGTGACGGCGCAGTCGGAGCTGCCATAGGCGAGGATGCCCACCTCGGCGTCCGAGGCGCCGGAAATTTCCGGCTTGGGGACGCGGCCGCGAGCCGTTTCAAATTTCTTCGCCAGCCGGTCCATGTTGGCCACGTAATCTTCCGGCCGCTCGCTGTACTGCGCCTTGGCGTCGTGGCCCGAGCCTCGCGCAAAATAGGCGGCGCGGGGATGTTTCGTGCCCGGAAGGGTGCGATAGCCGATGCCGTCGCCGTCCACGTCGCCGTAACGCTCAAAGCCTCCCAGCCGCTCGAGGTCCTCGGCGCTCAGCACCTTGCCGCGCGCCATCGGCTTTTGGGGATAAGGAAAAGGATCGGCCATCCAGTTGTTCATTCCCAGGTCGAGGTCGCTCATCACGAAGACCGGCGTCTGAAATTCCTCCGCCAAATCGAAGGCTTGAACCCCCATCGTAAAGCATTCCTCGACCGAGCCGGGAATCAGCAGGATGTGCCGCGTGTCGCCGTGGGATAGCACCGCGTTCTTCAGGATGTCGCCCTGGGCGGTGCGCGTGGGCAGGCCGGTGGAAGGCCCGACCCGTTGAACGTCAAAAATCACCACCGGCGCCTCCACGTAGTAGCCCAGGCCGACAAACTCCGACATCAGCGAGATGCCGGGGCCGGAGGTGGCCGTCATCGAACGCGCCCCCGCCCAGCCGGCTCCGATCGCCATGCCGAGCGAAGCCAGCTCGTCCTCGCCTTGCACGATGGCGAAGGTGGCCTTGCCGGTTTCAGGGTCCATCCGGTAGCGTTTCAAATAATCGGTCAGCGCTTCGGGCAGCGACGAAGACGGCGTGATCGGATACCAGGTGCAGACCGTCACTCCCCCAAACAGCGCGCCCAGCGCCGCCGCCGAGTTGCCGTCAATAATAATCTTGCCGCGTGTCGCGTCCATCCGCTCCAGCCAGAAGCGGCCGCGCTTGGGCAAGTGCTGCTCGGCGTATTCGTAACCGACCCGCGCGGCGTTAAGGTTCAACTCCACCGCGCTGGCCTTCTTTTTGAACTGCTTCTTGAGCGCGGTGTGGATCTCCTCCATCGGAATCCCCAGCAGCTTGGCCAGCACGCCGTCATAAATCATGTTGCGCACCAGCTTGCGTAATTTCGCGTTGGGGCAAATCGGCGTGACCAGTTTATCGAAAGGGACAGGGTAGAAAATCAGGTCCTGGCGCAGGCGGCTGAGATCCAGTTTTGCGTCATAAACCACGCTCGAGCCCGCGTCCAATCCGCCCACATCGTCTTCGGCGGTCTCCGGATTCATCGCCACCAAAAAATCAATCTCTTTCTTCCGCCCGATATAACCGTGCTTGGAAGCCCGCACCGTGAACCAGGTCGGCAGGCCGGCAATGTTGGAAGGGAACATGTTCTTGCCGGAGACGGGAATGCCCATTTGGAAAATCGCCCGCAAGAGCACGGTGTTGGCCGTCTGGCTCCCGGAGCCATTCACCGTGGCCACCTGGATGCTCATGTCGTTGACGATTGTTTCCTGCGGCGCGGCTTCGGCTTCTTTGACGGCAAGTTCGCTAATTCCCATGGCATCTCCCCAATTTATTCTGAGCGCTCGTCCCGGCGCGGCTCGACGACATAAGTCTCATCCCGATGTCGAACGGAGCTCGGAAGCCTCCCTCCGCCGCAACCAAGAACATTCCGCCTCCATGTTGGGAAAGGCCCCGGTGGCCGCGCTGGATGAGGACTCGCTGAACGCCTTCTGAACGTTGATGAATCTTCCCAACCCTCCAATTATAACAAAACCGCTTGGCAAAAATGCATTCCAA
>JAKAWO010000041.1 GCA_021827255.1 Acidobacteriota bacterium
CTCGCCGAGAGACGTCGGGCGGAAAACCAAAAGGCCCTCCCTTGCTTTTTAACAAGGATACTTTCCAATCCAGCCTGTTTCAGCCGCGCGCCGGGCGCGCGAGGGTCCACCGGTTTTAGGGTATCGTCCATGCGAGCGACGCGCACGACGAGGGTTCGCACGCTGCCCCTTCCGGCAAAGACGCCGACCGGCTCAACCGCCAGTATATTTCACCCCCGGCCGGCCTCGAATGATTTGTCCGATGATGAAGAATCGCTCCTTTCGCTTTTTCAGGAAGCCGGCCACGCGGCTCGCCTTCCGTTCCGGCACGATCAGGAGCATGCCGAGCCCCATGTTGAACGTGCGCAGCATATCATCGAGGGGAACACGTCCGCAGCGCTCGATGAGGGGGAAGATCGGCAGTGGCTCCCATGAACCGAGGCGAATTTCCGCGCCATAGCCGCGCGGCAGGATGCGCGGCGTATTCTCCGTTATTCCGCCGCCCGTGATGTGGGCCAGGGCGGCGAGCCATCGCCTTTGGAGCAGGGGTTCGACGACCGGCCAGTAACACCGGTGGGGCTGCAACAATTCCTCTCCCAGGCGGCGGCCGAGTTCCGGCAGGTAGCGCGTCAGCGGAATCCCGTCTTTTTCGATCAGCACCTTCCGCGCCAGCGTGAAGCCGTTGGTGTGCAAACCCGCCGAGGGCAGGCCAAAAATCATGTCACCGGCTCGAACCCGGCTGCCGTCCAGCAAGTCGGCCCGACGAACCCAGCCTACAATGCAGCCCGCCAAGTCGTATTCGTCCTCCGGATAACACCCCGGCATCTCCGCCGTTTCGCCCCCTACGAGCGCGCATCCGGTAGCCCGGCAGGCTTCCGCGACGCCGCGCACCAGCTCGGCGGCCACGCGCGGACGCAGCTTGCCCATGGCCAGGTAATCGAGAAAAAAGAGCGGCCGCGCCCCGTGAACCGCGATGTCGTTGACGCAGTGGTTCACCAGGTCGGCGCCGACCGACGCATGCTGGTTCATGGCGAAGGCGACCTTGAGCTTGGTCCCAACGCCGTCCATGCTCGCGACCAGCACAGCGTCGCGCGGCAGCCCGGCGGCGGAGAAGAACCCGCCGAACGCCCCCACGTCACGAACCACGCGAGCGTTGAAGGTCTTGCGGGCAAGCTGCTGAATTTGAGCCTTGGCGCGGTCAGCAGCGGCGATGTCCACGCCGGAGTCTCGGTAGCGCATCGGAAGCTGCCATTATCGGAGATTTCGCGGCGCGGTGACAAGTTATTCCCCGCCGCGGCAAAATTGTCTCGAACATCAGGTGGGCGCGGGTACAATCTCGACGGCTACTCCTGTTCACCCACCCGGCGGTGATGAACGGCGAATAAGGCTGGCTCCAGCCGGCTGGAAACATCCCGCTGGTCAAAAATGTTGGTCAGATGACGCTTGACCGTCGGTTCGCTGATGCCGAACTCCCGAGCCTGGGCTTGCCAAGCGTGAAACTGCTCAGTGTGTGCTGCGCTGATTCTGAGTAGAATGTTTGCGACGCGGATCGTCGTGGCCGCATCTATAAACCGTGACCTCCAACCGTAGGCAATGGCGCGTGGCGCTCGGGAGTTTGGCCGCCTTTTCAGTCTTGTGCTTTGCCGCCCGCGCCCGCGGCGCGCCCCCCTCGTTTGGCCTGGCGGGAACGGTGAAGGACGTGAGCGGCGTCCCCATTGCCGGCGCTTCCTGCACCCTCACCGGGCCGGGCCTTCAAGGAGGTCTCACGCTTCGGGCCGGGAGCGATGGAAAGTTCGCCTTCTCTGGGTTAATCCCCGGATCGTTCAATCTGACCTGCGCGTCCATGCACCATGAGCCGGTTGAGAAGAAGGGAATTGTGGTGGGCGCGGCTGCTTCGCCTTATCTCGACGTGATTCTCCCGCCGGAGGTCATCTTTCGGCAGAAGGTTGAGGTCCGCGGCAAGGCCGGCCGCATTTCAGGCCAAAGCGCCGCCCACCCCTCGACCGTTAGCTCGGTTTCGCTGGAAAGTCTCCCCTTGGTTCAGGAGAAGTTCACCGCGGCGTTGCCGTTGGTGCCGGGCGTGGTGCGCACGCCGGACGGGCGCATCAGCATCAAAGGCTCGCTCGAGAATCAGGGAATGCTCTTGGTGGATTCCGCCGAGACCGTGGACCCGGTCACCGGAAGTTTTTCGATTGATGTCCCGATTGACGCCATCGAGTCCATGCAGGTTTATAAGACGGCCTATCTTGCCCAGTACGGACGATTTTCCGGCGGCCTGACGACGATTCACACCAAAGCGCCTCCCGACCAGTGGACTTACGAGCTGAACGACTTTCTGCCCACGCCTCGCATCGAGGCCGGCCACATTGCGGGCATCGCGGACGACCGGCCTCGCCTCAGTTTCGGCGGCCCGCTCGTTCCCGGCAAGCTCGATTTCGCCGAATATCTGGTTTACATTTATGGACGCAACCCCGTCCGCGGGCTTCCGTACCCGCGCAATGAGATCAAGACCGAGGGCCTGACGTCATTAACCGATTTCCAATACATCCTTTCTGACCGCGACCTGTTGAGCGCCAACGTGAGTGTTTTTCCGCTGCGCCACGAGTTTGCCAACATCAACTCGCTCGTCCCGCAATCGGCCTCGGCCAATTACGGCCAGCGGGGTGAATCCGTCGGTCTGACCGACCGCTTGCTGCGTTCGGGCGGCGGCATTCTGACGACCGTCGCCAAAGAAACCACCTTCTCCAGTTACGCCAACGGACAAGGGCCGCAAGCCATGCGGGTGACGCCGGATGGCTGGGGTGGAAATTTTTTCAATGCTTGGACGCGCTCCAGCAACCAGCAGGAAATTCTCCAGACCTACGAATTCCCTCATTGGTCTGGCTGGGGGAAGCACTCCTTCACCCTCGGCGGCGACTTCATCCATCGCGCCTATAACGGCCTCAGCGTTTCCCACCCGGTGCTGATCGAGCGCCAGGACGGTTCGCTGGCCGAGACAATCAATTTCAGCGGGCCGGCGTCGCTCAGCGCCGAAGACACGGAAGTCGCCGGCTTCGCCGAGGATCACTGGGCCATGAATCCCCGTCTGGCGCTTGAAACGGGGCTGCGCTATTCAGGCCAGACGATTGGCGACCCCGCCGCATTTTCGCCCCGCGCCGGTCTGGTTTATACGCCCGGCTCCCGAGGGCGCACCGTGCTGCGCGGCGGCTTCGGCGTTTTTTATGACCGCGTGCCGCTCCTCGCCGGCGATTTCACCCGCAATCCCGTTCGCAGCGTTACCCCTTTTGGGGTCTCAGGCCTTCCCCTGGGGCCGCCGATCGCTTTCCAGAATTTTTACGAAAAGGTGGATGAAGCAGGGATTGTTATCCCTTCGGGCCATCACTTGGCCAGCACGCCTTACAACCTCACTTGGAACGCCGAAGTGGATCAGGAGTTAACGCCCAACCTGCTGGTTCGGCTCAGCTACCTTTCCAGCCGCACCTATGACGAGTTCGTGGTGGATCCGCGCTTGACCAGCCCGACCACCGCCTTGCTGCTGCTCAGCAACACCGGACGGTCGCGCTACCACGAGGTCGAATCCACCCTGCGCTATCGGCCCGGCTCGAACGCCGACTTGAACTTCTCCTACGTGTACAGCCGGGCGCGCGGCGACCTGAACACTCTCTCGATGCTTTATGTTCCCTTTGAGCAGCCGGTCATCCGGCCGGATTTTTTCGGGAATCTCCCCTCGGACATCCCGCAGCGCGTCGTGGCCTGGGGCCGCTTCCGGCTTCCTCGGCGAATGACCGTCAGCCCTCTGTTCGACGTGCATTCGGGCTTTCCGTACTCCGTCTTCGACGTCCAGCAGAACTACGCCGGCTCGCCCAACCGTCTGCGGTTTCCCACCTTTCTCTCCCTCGACTTGAAACTGATGAAGGATTTTAGATTTCCCTTGATCCCGTGGCTCAAAAGTCACATGCTGCGCGGCGAGCTCCAGATTTTTAACGTCACCAATCACCAGAATCCGCGCGATGTATTTTCCAACCTGGCCTCGCCTTTCTTTGGAGACTTTGTCGGCTTTCAGCACAGAACCTACGACCTTTCTGTGGACGTGATTTACTGAGGGCGGCGTTTGCCGCGTCAATTACCGGCCAAGTTCGGCGTGCTACAATCCGCATCGCGTGATGGAAAACGAGCCCAGCGTGCTGCAATCTATTTCGGGAGCGCCGCCGCCTACCGGGCTCGGGCGCGCCTACGCCCGCTTGCTGCGCGCCAATCCGAATTTCCGGCGGATGTGGCTGGCGCAGCTCATCAGCGAAACCGGGGATTGGTTTTACAGCCTGGCGGTCTATGACCTTCTTTACCAAATGACCCACAGTGGCGAGGCTGTGGCGTGGGCGGTCATCATCCAGACGCTTCCCTGGGCGCTCATGACGCCCCTCGCCGGTCCCATCGTGGACCGTTTTTCGCGCCGCCGTTTGATGATCGTCACCGATCTTTGTCAGGGCGCGGTCGTCCTGGGATTATTGCTGGTCCGCGCCCCGTCCCAAGTGGGGCTGGTGTATTTGCTGCTGGGCCTCGAGATCGTTTTTGCCTCGGTTTTTGAGCCGGCCCGCTCGGCCCTCTTGCCCGACATTGTGGGCGCCGGTGAACTCCTCCCCGCCAACGCGCTGGCGACCATCACCTGGTCGGCCGCTTTGATGACGGGAGCGGCGCTGGGCGGAGTCGTCACCGCCTTTTTCGGCCGTGACGTCGCCGTCGTCGCCAACGCCGCCTCTTATTTCCTGTCGGCGGCGCTGGTCTGGCGGATTGTCGCCGTCGAAACCCATCTGGCCGCGCCCGCGCCCGAACAGGCGGCTCCCTCTGCGCCCCTCAGAGACGGCATGCGCTACGTCGCGGAAAATTCCAGAATCCTCACCCTGATTCTGGCCAAAACCGGCACGGGTTTACTGGGCGGTTCGATGGTGATTCTGGTGATTTACGGTGAGCGGATCTTTCCTCTCGGCGGTCACGGCGTTCTGGCGATGGGCTTGCTCTATGCGGTGCGCGGCGCGGGCTCGGGGATTGGCCCCCTTCTCGGTCACCGCCTCACGCGCGGAATCGAACCCGCCATGTGGACCCTCATCACCGCGTCGTTCTTTATCTGCGCGGCGTCCTTCCTTGCCCTGAGCTGGGCGCCTACGCTAGCCCTCGCTCTGCTCGCCCTTCTGGCCGCTTCGCTGGGTGGCAGCAACATCTGGGTGATGTCCACCACCCTCCTTCAGGTTCACACCGCAAGCCGGTTTCGCGGCCGCATCTTCGCGCTCGACTTCGGCGCGTGGATGCTGGCGGTTTCGGTATCGAATTACCTGGTCGGCTTAGGACTGGATCATTGGGGGCTGTCCGCGCGTCAGCTCGCCGCCGCCCTCGGAGGCGCGATGCTCCTTCTGGGCGTCGTCTGGCGGTGGACATCGAGAAATTGGACGGACCATCGGGCCAAGCCCCGCGAAGCATAATCCGTGAAAATTTGCCGCTCGGCAAGCATAAAACCGGTCTTGCAATGGCTCCTACCCACCGATACCAAATTCTCAAAATTAAGGGCAACCATTTCTTGCCACCATACGTCAATGTGAGTAACCAACTCTGTGACTACCTGGGGAAGTGGGTAGCGCCGGCTGGACCGACTTACCCACTTCCTCCTTCCTTTTGCGAAAACTAAGGATGAACAATTTACTGTCCTGAAAGAATTAGGGCCCCTTGGGGTGGATGGTTTCCTCCTCTGTCAAAAACGCCGACCGCCTGCGGTTGCCATGAAGAAGCGGCTCGTCCCTGCCCCCGTCGCGCGTCCGGCAGGCGAACAGAAACAAAAAGCCCCCGTGAGCGACGCCCACAGGGGCTGGTAGAATTGCCGGCACAATGGGCCGGCAAAAGCAATCATCCAAGACCGCTACCTGTAAAACGCCGCCGGAGGCTTCGGAGCCTTCTTCTTCGGTGTCGTTTTCTTCTTCTTCTTCGGCGCGGTTTGCGCCTGCGCAGTGTTGCTGCCGCTCCACTGGTGACCCGCCGCCAACACGGGCATCGTCATAGCGCCCGTCAAAAGCGCAGCGAACAGTGTTGCCATCAGTTTTTTCATCATTGAACCTCCCTTTTTTATCCAACGCTCTCTCCTTCCGCATTAACCCTGCCAAAGCGCGATTACATTAAGCTGTCTCTTTGGCTTGTGTCGGTTTGTGCGCGGCACCGGTGGCGCGCGGCGCGGAGCGCGGGCGGACTTCCCCGTGTAATTCCTACCCGCTCAGGGAAGATTTTCCCGCGCTTGTCCACCCTTTCTTCTTTCGGCCTTGTGACGGTGGTCGAAGCGGGAGGCGTGGGCCAAGCGTAGCGTCACGTGGGAGGGTGTTTCGGCGCCAGCAGTGTGTCGTCCTTTGATATAACGCCGAGGGTTGATCTAACGATAGAGGGTGATCGCCTTACCTTAATCCGGCCAGCTCTTGCAGGCGATGCCAATTCTCCAGGCGGTCCTGCTGCGCCTGAAGGATGAACTCATCAGGGTTTCCACTCTGGTCAAAGTGGCGCGCAAAGCGCCCTTCGGTGCGCGCGAAGCTGACAAAGTCGAGCGGCTGGTTGGTGTGGGGATCCACCGACCAATCGGCTTTGGGAGCGGGATTGCTTTGCAGGCTCAAGCCCTCGCGCAATTTTTCGCCCTTGCGAGGATCGTAAATGAAGAGCGGGAAGGCCCGAGTTTCCACCGCCAGCTTGGCCTGCGCCGACGACCGGTCATCGGCAACGCCGTGCTCCGGCTGGCAGGTGGAATAGCAAACCACCACGGCGGGGCCGGGATATTCGTTGGCCCCCATGACCGCTTTGTAGAAATGGTTGAAGTGCGCCGGCGTCGTGGCCGCCACGAAGACGTGGGGGTGCATCATGAAGATGGGGCCGACTTCCTTGCGATGCTCGCGTTTGCCGTGCTCGACTCGCCCCACCGCGGACATCTTGGCGTCCTGCGCGGTGAAGGTTGCGGTCGAGGCTTGCCCGCCGGTGTTTGAATAGACCTGGGTGTCCAGCACCAGAACCTTGATGTCCATTCCCGACGCCAGCAGGCGGGAGACGGATTGGAAGCCGATGTCGAACATCGCTCCATCCCCGCCCACCGCCCACAGGCGCCACTGCTTGTGTCCTTCCTGGTCCCAGCGCAACCGGATTCCCATGGCATCGGCGGCGGCGTTTTCGAAAAGCGAATTGGTCCAAGGCACG
This sequence comes from Acidobacteriota bacterium, assembly GCA_021827255.1. Lineage (GTDB taxonomy): Bacteria > Acidobacteriota > Terriglobia > UBA7540 > UBA7540 > JAKCCV01. The sequence goes on from JAKAWO010000041.1 coordinate 7,192, forward strand.
GTGAACGGGTTATACGGGTAGGTTGAGCCATAGACCGTGTTGCAGCCGGTAGCGGCCACCACGCCCACCTGGTCCGCCCCGTAAACAAATCCGGTGGCGGCCAGCATCATGCGGAGGCCCGTCGCCTCGCCGCAGCCCATGCAAGAACCGGCCCCGCCCAAGTAAAGGAGGCTTCGTCCAGCCAGCATCATGTCGCCCAGCGACTTCTCATTCAGCAGGTGCGCTGGCGTCTCTGGAAGATGGTGGTAAAGGTCCATCGCCAGGTCGTAGAGAGGCAGGTCCACTTGCTCCTTGTTCACCATCTTCAGCGCCTCATGACGCCCGCAAACCTCCACGCACTCTCCGCAACCCTTGCACTTGTCCGGATCGATGAAGATGCTGAACAACCCGCCGCTCTGCCCGCGTTTCACCGGAAGGTCGTAATACTTTGTGGTGCTGACGAATCGTTCGCGCAGGGTCTGGCGCAATTCCGGCCTCTCGATGAAAGCCAGTTTCCTCTCCAGCGTGTCCGGTTCGGAGGCTTTGGCCAGAATCGCCGTGTCAGGGCAGATGTTGACGCACTCCATGCAGCCGACGCAAGCCGGAGCGATGAAGGCGGGAATTTCCGGCGCCAGGTGGCGGAAGCTGCGGCGCGTGGCGCTGGACGGAGGCATAAAGCCCCGGGCCGCGTACTCATCCGCATCCAGCTCCAGTTCCCATCCGCGGTCGTACGCGCCAATCACCCGGTCGCAGAAATCCGGGGCCACCACCCCCGTGTGGCCGGCGCTCGAGAGGGCCGGAATTTCCTCGGAGCGGCGCGGCAATAGAGCTTCTCCGGCGGGCGGAGCCACTTCGGCCACTTCCTCATAGCCGCGCCGGGCCGCCTTCAGGTTGTCTTCCACAACTTGTCGGCCGCGCTTGCCGAAATACTTTATCAGCGCCTTCTCGAGCGAGGCAAACATGGCTTCGTCGTCCAACCCGGCGCGCTGTCGGAACGGAGTCAGGCGCAGGAAGGCGCCCAAAAGCGCGATGCCTTGCATCCGCGTCTGAAGTTCGGGGCGGCTGGAACAGTCGTGCGCGATGCTCAGCGCATCGAGCACGAACAGCCGGAGTTTACGCCTCCGAATCGATTCCTTGGCCGCTGCCGGCAGGGCCGCCCAGACCTGCTCGTGGGGAAGCGGCGATTGCAGGTACACGATCCCGCCCTCTTCCAGCCCTTCCAGTGGATTGCCGTGCAGGAAGGCGTTCGGGTCTTGCACGGCGACAAACTCGACCTGGCGCAACTCCGCGTGCAGCCGGATGGGTTCCGACGCCAGCGTAAGGAAATAGCTGGTGGGCAACCCTTTCTTTTCCGACCCGTATTTTGGAAACGCTTGGGCGTGCAGACCAAAAAGGTCGGCCGCCACGGTGGCCAAAATCTTGTTGGTGGTCACCGATCCGAAGCCGCCGACCGAGTGTCCCCTCAATGAGTAAGCGTCGAGCGGGCGAACATCCGCGTCTTCGGGAATGTCGAGCGCCTCCGGATGATTGACCCCCAGGATAAAAAATCGCTTGCCTCTCCCCCGCAACATCTCTTCCACCGCCGCGAGAAAGAATCCCGGCCGCACGTCGCGCCCTCCCAGGCCCGCGACGCCGGAGAAGATCTCCGGGCCTCGCCGTTCTCCGTTTCCGTCCTGGGCGTCGGCAAGCGCCGCCTTGACTTCCATGGTGAGCGGATTGGATTGCGCCAGAGGCACGTCCGCCCGCTCGATCACGGCCGCGGCGCGGCATGGCCGCAACAGGCTCGCCACCCACTCCGACGGGAACGGACGGAAACTGGTCAGACTCAGCACGCCGACGGCAAACCCCCGCGCGCGGAGAAAGTCCGCCGTGGCTTCCGCTGTTTCCATCATCGAGCCGAGGCCGACCAACGCGAATTCGGCGTCCTCCATGCGGTAGGGTTGGACAAAGTTGTAATGCCGGCCCGTCAGCGCGCTGTACTCTTCCATCGCCAATCCGAGCGCCGGTCCAACCTGCTCGTAGAAATGCCGCTGCGCCACCTTGCCGGTCATGTAGGCGTCCTGGTTCTGGACCGGCCCGCTCAGAACGGGCGCGCGGGGATCGAACAGCTTGCGCAATTTTTCGGAAGGTGCGCCCACAAATCGCCGCATCAACTCCGGCTCGGGAAGGAGCGCCGTTTGAACGGTGTGGGTGGTGATAAACCCATCCTGAGCCACCATGAACGGAGTTTCAGAGTCTTCGGCGGCGCGGCGCGCGATAAGCGCCAAGTCCGCCACCTCCTGCGGGTTTCGCGCGAACACAATTCCCCAGCCGCAGTCCGCCACCCCCATGACGTCATCGTGCCCGGCGTGGATATTCAGCGCCTGCGACGTCAACGCCCTCGCGCCAACATGGAAGACCACCGGCAGGCGTTTGCCGGCCATCACGTAAAGCACTTCCTTCATCAAGATCAGCCCCTGGCCGGAGGTGAAATTCGTCACTCGACCGCCCGCCAGTGCAAAGCCTTCGCAGGCTGAGGCGGAGCTATGTTCCGATTCCGGTTCCAGGAAGGTGATCGGTTCGTCCCAAACATTTTTTGCGCCGTTAGCAAACTCCACGCCAAAACCGTCGCCCATGGGAGTCGAAGGAGTGATGGGATAGGCGCAAGCGCCTTGCGAAATATGCGACTCCACCCAGACCACCGCCCCGGAGCCGTCCGTCGCCGACGGAATGCCGGGGAAGATGGCCTCGGGTGTCGAGTTTGTCGTCGCTTCCATGCGTTCTGTTGCCACAGCTCGCCTCCTTCATTCGCCCCAACTGCCATCATCCTGTCGCAAGCGGACGTCAGCCGCAGTGACGGCCATCACATGGCATGGCGGGCGCAGCGACCCTCATCGAATTCGGCTGAGGTGGGTTTATTGCCGCCCCCTAAGCCCGATGGGGCGGCAGGGGCTGTTCATCGTGAGGCGAGGTTCTTCGGTCCCAGGCTTGCGCGCGCCGCCTCTTATCTTGCGGCACGGCATGAGGCAGCAACAACTCGATCTTCCTGGGCAGCAAAGCGCGAAATATCCCTACAAGCTATTGCAAAAACCCGTCTTAAGCCGCTGCCGGGGCACGGTCTTAACCGTGCCCCGCGCGCCCGCAGACGGCGATCCTGAATTCGACGCCCTCAGTTACTCGGTCGAAAACTTGAAGACGGTAGTCTCATGGAACGTCTGGCCGGGCTTGAGCTCGGTGGTCGGGAAGTTCGGATGGTGGGGCGAGTCCGGATAGTGCTGGGTCTCCAGGCAAAAAGCCCCCCAATGCTCATAAGCCTTTCCACCCTTCCCATGGATCGTTCCATTCAGATTATTTCCCGTATAGAACTGCACGCCGGGCTGCGTGGTCGAGACTTCCAGCACGCGGCCCGAGGCGGGATCCACCGCCCGGGCGGCCAGCGCCATGCCCGGCCCTTGGCGGTTCAGGACGTAATTGAAATCGTACCCCTTGGCGTATTTCAGTTGCTCGAAGTTGTCCCGAATCCGCGCCCCGATGGGCGTCAGTTGACGGAAGTCGAGTGGCGTCCCCGCCACGCTCTCAATTTTCCCCGTCGGGATCAGCGTCGGGCCAATGGGCGTGAAGTGGTCGGCGTTGATCATGATCTCTTGCTTCAAAATGTTTCCGTTGCCTTCTCCCGCCAGGTTGAAATAGGAGTGATTGGTCAGGTTGAGCACCGTATCCTTATCCGTCGTGGCCGTGTAATCAATTTTCAGCGCGTTGTTCTCTTCGAGCGTATAGACGACCTTCACGGAAAGGTTGCCGGGGAAGCCCGCCTCGCCGTCTTTGCTGAGGGTGCTCAGCTCGAGCGCCGGCGGCGTCGAGCCGAGTTCCCGCGCCTTCCAATACTGCTTGTCGAAGCCGTTGGGGCCTCCGTGCAGGCAATTTTTGCCGTCGTTGGCCGGCAAATGATAAACCTTGCCGTCCAGCGTGAACTCCGCGTCGCCAATCCGGTTGGCGTAGCGGCCAATCAGCGCCCCGAAGAACGGATTGTTCCCCAGGTAGCCATTCAGGTTGTCAAATCCCAGAACGACGTCCGCCTCCTTCCCTTCCCGGTCCGGAACGATGATCGCGACAATGCGTCCGCCGTAGTTCGTAATCTTGACCGTCATGCCGTTGTGATTGGAAAGGGTGTAGAGGTCCACGGTCTGTCCATTGGTCATTTTTCCGAATACGCTCCTTTGCAGGCTGGGCTGCGCGGCCTTGGGCGCCGGTTGGGGCGCCTTCTGAGTGCATGCCGCCAAGGTCACGATGAAGGGCAAAAGAAAAGACTTCTTCATAAGTTAGCTCCCTGCTGGTTTATGAACGCTTCCCTCGGATCGCCTCCTAATTATTCCCTGCGCCCCTCCGCGCGACGGGCCTTGCGCCCTTGGGAGCGGTTCCACAGCATATCACTGCAAGGGATTTCTTCAAGGGGTCGGCGCCGTTCCTCCCGCCTGCCCCGGAGCGACGTTCCATCCGTCCACGGCCGCCACCGGCCGCGAGCCTTCGAGCTCCGATTCCTGATACCGCGCCGTGAGGCTCTTGGTCTTCCCCGGCATCACCTCAAAGTAATTGTCTTCCCACAGCACAGGATCAATCTCCGCGCCGCTACGCTTCCGCAAAATCCGCAGGTGAACGAAAAACGCCAGGTGGGACGTCGGATTGTTCAAGGTGATGCGGTCGAGTTCGTCGTGGCCCTCCCGCTCGCGCCGGACCGCCAGGCCGAGCTTCACTCGTGGCAATTCCTTGAGCGCGGTGAAATCGGCGGTGGAGGAGAGCGGCGTGTAATACCACGTGCTGTCGTTCCAGTCAAAGACATCCGGCTTTGTCGAAAGCCAATAGAAGTTGGAGCTGACGGTTTTCCCTTCGGCGTCCGCAAGCCGCAGCCGGAGAAAGTACGTCGTGCTCAATCCTTCGAGCTGGGGCAGAACAAAGACTCGGTTGCTGCTGTTCGCTGGAATGTCCAGCCGCTGTTGCTTGGAGAATTTCTCCGTCCCATCGAGGTTATACGCTTGGGCCGCGACCTTGTACCCCGAAAAAGCCCGGTAATACGAGTTGACCACGACGATCGAGCCGTCATCGTAGGAATACTGCGCGTGTAGCGGCTCGCAAGCTTTCTTCGCCCCAAAATATCCGCCCCCCGGCCGCAGGTAGTAATCGAACAGGTGCCAGATCATCGAAGGCCAGGCGTTATTGAGCATCCACTGGATCACTCCCGTGGAGATGAACTTGTTGCGGCCGTAAGCCTCGAACATGGCGCGCTCGCCTTCGTAAGCCATCAGTTGGGACTTCTCGACGTAGTCCTGCATGCTCGTCGCCTTGCCGTAGCGGGCGTCGAGCGCCCGCGTGAACACATCAAGATTCCTGAACGCGCCGCCTCCCGCGTGGTCGTCCCAGACCTTATCAATCGGCCACCAATCTTCGCGCGGCAGCATCTCGCGCAGGCTCGCCATCACCGGAATCGCTGGCCCGGGGCTGGTCTCCGTATTGAACCCAAAAGCCCCGCCGCGCTGGTGGTCCAAAAGCCAGTACGATGGCGCCACGTATTGATACGGCCCGGTCATCTTCACCCCGGAAATGCCCGTCACCGTCGTCGGCTTGGCGGACGCCGAGGACAAGTGTGGATTCGGCCACCGCGTTTGCCGCAGGATTTTCAGATACATCTTCTCAACCTTGGGCGGCGGCGGATTGTCGCTGCCGTAGAGCCACGCCAGCATGCAGGGGTGATTGCGCAGCCGCCGGAGCTGGCTTTCGAGTGAGGCCGCCGCCACCTGGTAATCCACCGGCCGCCAGCTTCGCCAACGTTCCCAGTGGTCGCAGCAGCACCATCCGGCCAGCACCAGAATGCCGTACCGGTCGCAGAGGTTGAAGAAATGTTCCCCCATCACCTTCCCTTCCAGGCGCAGGGTGTTCAGGTGCATGTCGCGGACGTAGCGCATCTCGTCATCCAGATACTTCGGCCGCGGCCGCAGCATCATGTCCGGAGTCCACCCTCCGCCGCGAATCAGAATCCTTCTGCCGTTGATCCGGAACAGGCGATGATCCGCCGCGTCCAGCGTTGAGGTGATTTCACGGATGCCGATCTCCGCCGGCTCCCGGTCGGAAACCTTGCCGCCGGTCTCAAACTCCACGCTCAGCCTCTCGAGGTTCTGCGGCCCCAAGGGATAAGGCCACCAAAGCGGCGGGTGAGCGATGTTGAGTTCGGAAAATTCTTCGGGCGTCAGCGTCACGCGCCTGGATTCGTGCGCTTGGAGGCGCACTCGCTTGGCAAGCGCCACTCCCACGCCCTCGATGCGCGCCCGCAGCACGCCGGTGACGAGGCGCGAGCTCGTGTTCCGCAAATCGGCGCTCAAGGTCAGATGCGCCACGGCGAGCGACGGCAAATCCAATCGCGTGACGGCCTGCGTGTGGCGCACCGTCACCACCCCGCTCGACCGTAGGTACACGCCGCGATAGATTCCCATGTCCTTATCCGGCGGCAGCGGGTTCCAATCCACAAACGTGATGGAGAGGTCGTCCGGCTTGGGCGCAAAAATTTCCAGCGCCAGCGCGTTGAGCTTGCCCGGCCGCGCCGCCCCGGTCACGTCGAATTCATATTGCCGCCACATCCCCTCCACCTGATCGGTGTCCGCGATCTCGCGCCCGTTCATCCAGATGTTCGCCTTGTAATTGATGCCGTGGAAATCGAGCCAGAGACGGCGCCCCTTCAGGCTGGCGGGCAACTTGAACTCCGTTCGGTACCACCACGGCACGATATACGGACTGTTGGCGGGCATGGGAAGGTTCGCAAAGTTGGCTCCGACCGGGTAGGCGATGCCGGGCGTGTTCCTCAAATTCATTCCGAAATCCGGGTTTGGATAGACCTTGTTCTTGACCAGCGCGGCGAAAACGGTGGAAGGAATGTTCGTGGGATACCACCCCTCCGGCTTGAACCCGGGCCTTGAGAGGGTTTCGCCGCTGGCTTGCGCCTTGGCCGACGACTGAATCATCCATCCTTGCTGTAAGGCCAGCCGCGCGCCGGGCGCGGCTGGGTTGCTCTTGGCCCAAAGTGGCGCGCTCCCCGCCGAGCACGTCAGCGTCAGCAAGCCCGAAATAAGGATATTCTTCATCAACGCTTCCCCCCTCCTCGGCGCTCGGATAAAAATCCTG
>JAKAWO010000042.1 GCA_021827255.1 Acidobacteriota bacterium
GCGCGAGGGCGGCGCGCGGCGCGCGCGCCGTCAGCAGCCGATGTAGGCACGGCATCGTTCCAAAACCATGCCCCGCAGCCAGGAGTGCACTGACGGTGGCTGCCGACGTTGCTTTCCCACAACGGTATGATTAAGAATTGAATTCGAAGACGGCCGCATGCGTTCTTCCGACCGCCCGAAGCTCGGACAGCACTTCCTGGCAGATACTCCTTATCGTCGGAGGATCGCAGACTCGTTAGGCCTTCGTCCGGAAGACCTGGTGGTCGAAATCGGGCCGGGAAAGGGCGCTATGACCGGCCTGCTCGCGGAGCGCGCGGGCCGCGTCATCGCCATCGAACTCGATGCGCGCCTGGCTCGAGAACTCGGCCGCCGCTTGGCGGATAATCCTAAGATCGAAATTCTCGCCGGCGATATACTTGAAATCAATCTCGCCGCCGTTTGCCCAAGCCCCGATTGTTTTGTCTTCGGAAATATCCCCTACTATGCCACATCGCCCATTCTCCATCACATCCTGAGTTTTTACGCCATGCTTCGCTCGATGGCACTGGTGGTTCAGCGCGAGGTGGCGGATCGCCTGCAAGCTGCGCCGGGGTCACGCGATTACGGCTACCTAAGCGTCTTCATTCAGTCCTATGCCAGGCCTCGAATTGCGCTTACGATCCCGCCGGGCGCTTTCCGTCCCGTCCCCAAGGTTCATTCGGCCCTCGTGCGATTCGAGATGCGCCCCCCGGCGGAGGCGCCGCAGGCGGAGTTCTTCGAGTTTGTCAAACGCTGCTTCGCGTGTAAACGGAAACAACTGGCAACCAACCTCTCGGCATCCTACGGACGCGGTCAAATCCAAGACAGCCTTTCGGCGCTCGGCCTGGCCGCCAACCTCCGCGCCGAGGAGATGTCACTCGAACAATTAAGGGCGCTCTTTGACCGGCTGCGTCCAGCTTTCAATCATGCCTAGGGCGACTTCGTTACGCTGGAATGGACCGCCGAGGCAAGCACCTCTTTCACCGGCTTCTCTGTCCAGCGTTGCAACCGCGCAAGGACGATGCGCCGGACTAAGGCCATTCCAAACGCGCGCGGCTTGAAGCCGACTCTGGCCAGGCAGTATAATTCTGGTAACAGCCGTAGGCCGGAATGTTGGGCAGGAGAAGAGATGCCGCCACTTTCAATGTACGAGAAGATTTGGAGCTCGCACGCTGTTGTGGAAGAACCCGGCCGGCCGGCGCTGATTTATATTGACCGGCACCTGATCCATGAGATTACCTCGCCGCAAGCCTTCGCGGGCCTCAAGTCGGCAGGACGAAAAGCGCGTCGCCCCGATTTGACCTTCGCGGTGATGGATCATTCTGTTCCGACGAAGGACCGCAACCTGCCGCTGGTGGACAAGGTTGCCGCCGCCCAGTTCGACGCGCTCGAGCGGAATTGCCAAGAGGCGGGCATTTTGCTCTTCGACATGCAAAGCCCGGATCAGGGCATCGTTCACATTATTGGCCCCGACCTCGGCCTCACCCAGCCCGGACAGACGATCGTCTGCGGTGACAGTCACACCTCCACGCACGGAGCTTTCGGCGCGCTGGCGTTTGGCATCGGCACGGCGGAGGTCGAACACGTTCTGGCCACGCAGTGCCTGACACAGTTCAAATCCAAGCCCATGCGGATCGGCGTCGCAGGTCGCCGTCCGCGGGGCGTGACGGCCAAAGACCTTATCCTTGCCATCATCGGCAGAATTGGCATTGGGGCCGGGGCGGGACACGTCATCGAGTACGCCGGCGAAGCGATCCATGAGCTTTCGATGGAAGGCCGCATGACCGTCTGCAATATGTCCATCGAGGCCGGGGCGCGAGCCGGGATGGTCGCTCCCGATGACAGTACGGTCGCCTATCTTGAAGGGCGGCCCTTTGTCCCGCGCGGTAAGGACTTCCAGGAAGCCGCCGCGCGCTGGAAAACCCTAGGCTCCGATCCAGGAGCGCACTTCGACCGCGTGGTAGAGCTCGACGCCACCGAAATCGCTCCGCAAGTCACCTGGGGGACGAATCCCGGCATGGTCACGGATGTCACGGGCCGCGTGCCCGACCCGGCGTCTTTTGCCGACGCGGTGGAGCGTTCCGCCGCCGAGCGCGCTTTGGAATACATGGCGCTCGAGCCGGGTACACGTATGGAGGACATTCCGGTTGACCGCGTGTTCATTGGCTCATGCACGAATTCGCGGCTGGAGGATTTGCGGCTTGCAGCAAGCGTGCTGGACGGCAGGAAGGTCGCCAGGACCATCAAACAGGCTTTGGTGGTGCCAGGGTCCGAGCGCATCAAGGCTCGCGCGGAGGCGGAAGGGCTGGACCGTATTTTCAAAGCCGCCGGCTTCGAGTGGCGCGACGCCGGGTGCAGCATGTGCATCGGCATGAATGCCGACGTGCTGCCATCGGGCGAGCGTTGCGCTTCAACCTCCAACCGCAACTTCGAGGGCCGCCAGGGCAAAGGCGGACGCACGCACCTCGTCAGCCCCATGATGGCTGCCGCCGCCGCCATCGAAGGGCACTTTGTGGACATCCGTCAGTGGGATGTTCACCCCGTGGAGTAGAATCGTTTTAGGTTCCTGTGTCCGCCACGGCCCGTGACATCACGTGGGGGAGAGCGAGGACTTCCGCCCCGTCTGGTCGAGAACGCACCGATCGGCTTTAGCCAGCCAGGGGCCAAGGGTGCGAGGAAAAACCGAGGCTCCGATGAGATTTTCGGATTGGGCGCGGAGGAGGTAGTGGCGGCGTGACCTTTCAGGAGATGGAACAATCGGTCAAGGAATGGCGCGACAATCAGATCGTTCAGGGCCAGATCTTGAATCGTGTCGAACTAAATCTGGAGCGCCTTACCGAAAGGCTTGGCGCGCTTGAGGGAGCTGTCGCACAGAACACCCAGGCGATTGGCAGGCTGGCCAACGGAATGCTGTTGCTCCAGCCCGCGATGAAGGGAATGGTACAAACCGTAGAGGGCTTGAGCGCCACCGTCGAGCGGTTCATTCGAGGGATGGCAGGAGACGGCCACCGCAGCTAGGGAGGGCAAATTGATGATTGCATTTAGAAAACACACGGGCCTTGTTGTCCCGCTCGACCGCGTGAACGTGGACACGGATCAAATGGTCCCCAAACAGTTCCTCAAGCTGCTGACGCGGGAAGGCTACGGCAAATTCCTCTTTTACGACTGGCGCTATCTTGAGCGCGAAAAGCCCAATCCGGATTTTGTGCTGAACCAGCCGCGTTACCGGGGCGCTTCCGTGTTGCTGGCCCGGGCGAACTTTGGCTGCGGTTCGAGCCGCGAACACGCGCCGTGGGCTATTCTCGATTACGGCTTTCGCGCCCTCATCGCGCCGAGCTATGCTGACATCTTTTACAACAACTGCTTCAAGAACGGCATCCTGCCGGTTACGCTGGCCGACGCTCAGGTGGATGAGTTGTTTCGCCGCACCGCGCGGCAGGAAGGCTACGCGCTGACCGTGGACCTGGAAAGCCAGACGGTCGCCGACGCGAGCGGACTTAGGTTCACTTTTGAAGTTGACGGTTTCCGCAAGGAGTGCTTGCTCAACGGCTGGGACGACATCGGTCTGACGCTGCGCTACGAAGACCGCATCGCGGATTACGAGCGTCGCCATCAGCCGCAAGCCCGGCCATACGGCCCGCTCGATGGCATTACATCGGGCGATTGATTTGCAGGGCCATCAGCGCGAACGATCCCACGATCAACAAGACGGACACAAGGGATAACCCATCCCAGATTTGCTGCTCGGCGCGCGTGGCCGGCTCGCCCGAGGGAATCAGGTAGCCGAGCGCCAAACCGGAAACGAGCCCGCCGAGGTGGGCGGCGTTGTCCACACTGAAAAATAGTCCGAAAATGAAGATGTAAATCACCCATCGCCACAGCATGCTGCGGTAATCCTTGCCCAGGCTGCCGTGATGGAAGCTCGTGCCAATCAAAACGCCGATGAGGCCGAGAATCGCTCCCGAAGCCCCGATCGAAAGCGCCCACGGATTCCACCAGAGGCTAGCCACAAAGCCGAGGATCCCCGTGACCAAGTACATCACCAGAAATTTCTGCGTTCCGAAGAGCATTTCTACTTCCGGCCCCAGGTCGAACAGGCACCACAAGTTGAAGCCAATGTGGAGCAGGCTGGCATGGAGAAACATGGCGGTGATCAAGCGCCACCACTGCCCCGCGTACATGAGGGGGCCGAATTTGCCGCCCAGGCGCAACATCACGCCCGCAGAAATCCCCCCCCAGCTTGGCCCGCTGCTCGCTCCCGCTAGGGTTTGGGTCATGTACCATTCGATTCCGTACATGACCATAATCACGGCGATCAGAATGGCGGTCGCCGTTCTGGGCACCGGGATGACGCCCAGCACTTTTCCGGGTTCCGCGCTCGGACGGCTGCGGGCTCGCGCCGGGCCTGTTTCCGCGCCGCATAAGGGGCAAACTTTGGCCGAACGGTCAATCAGCGCGCGGCAGTTCGGGCACATCCGATGGGAAGTGTCATAAGACTCGTGTTGGTTGTTGAACATCGAGTTCCAGGCTTGTTTGAGGCGCCGCAGTTTGAACCAGAATTTGGCAGGAAGTTCCATAAGGCATTCGGAGGATAAACGCTGTCGTTGCGCGAAACTCCATTATGGCACACGTGTTGAACGGCGCAATTCATTTGTGCACCGCGCCTTGGTTGAATAGAGTAATATAATCGTGGGACGCGCCAGCACGGCTCGGCGGGGGCCTTGCCGTCGAAGGGAGGGTTATCGCGAGGCTTCTGGTGAGGCGTTTCTCCGGGCGACAGGGTCATTTTCGCTTCAGCCGAACGGCCAAGCTCCTTGCTGCCTGGGGGCTTGTCCTTTTAACGACGAGTTGTATTCATCGGCGCCGCCCGCCGCTCACCGTCACGCCCCCGCCTTATCCCCCGAGCGCGATTCCTCCCGAAATTATCCAGGGTCAAGAAGGGATTGCCTCCTGGTATGGCCCTGGTTTCAACGGGAAGGCAACGTCAAGCGGCGAAATCTACAACATGTACGCCATGACGGCAGCCCATCGCACTCTGCCTTTCGGAACGATGGTGCGCGTCCACGATCTCGAGAACGGACGCAGCACGGTGGTCCGCATCAACGACCGTGGCCCCTTTGTGGAGGGGCGCATCATTGATCTTTCTTACGCGGCGGCACAGGCGCTCGGGATGGACGGCACAGCGCTGGTGCGCCTCCACATCCTGGGCTTAGGTCCCAACGCTCAGCAGGGAATTTACGCCGTCCAAGTGGGCGCATTCCTGGATCCGCAAAATGCGGCGCGCCTGAAGCGAGCGATCGGATCGCGCTTCGGGCCGGTGTTGATCCAGACGTATGAAGGTGTTAACGGTTTATTCTACCGAGTTCGCTTGGGGCAGTTCCAAACGATTGAAGGCGCCCGCGCCTTGGCCCGTCAAATCATCAACGCTAACCTTGCCGAGCAGGCGTTTGTTGTGCGGTTGAATTAGCGGTTGGCGCCGGCCCATCACGGCGTGAAGCGGCCTTCCCCGATCTTCGAAGGCGGTGACGATGGATGCCAAAGACGGATGCATTTTTTGCCAGATTCTTGCCGGGACAAGACCTGCACGGATGGTCTATGAAGGCGATGAGCTGGTGGCGTTCGAGGATATTCGCCCCCAGGCGCCCACGCATCTTCTTATCGTTCCGCGGCGCCATCTGCCTTCACTGCGCGAAGCGGTGGAGGAAGACGAAGCCGTTTTGGGGCGAATGCTAACCGTAGCGTCCCGGCTTGCGCGCGAGCGCAAAATCGAATCGCAGGGTTACCGCCTTGTCATCAATAACGGAAGCTGGGCCGGGCAAAGCGTGGATCACCTTCACATTCACCTTCTAGGCGGCCGCGCCTTCCATTGGCCACCCGGGTAGCTCGGCCACCGGCCGTCATCCTTGGCGCGACCTCATCGCTCGATGGAGCTCGAGGCACCCGCCACGTGATGGCGAGTTCGCGTCATCGAGCCAGTTAAGGGCGAATAGAAACCGGCCGGGAAACCCTGCTTCCGCCCTACTTTACAACTTCTCCCGAATCATTTCCGCGATGACCGCGGCATTCGACCGCTCAACGTCCCGCGCTCCAAAGACCAGGGTCAGCGTTCCTTTTCGAGCATGGGCCACAAGACCGCCGAGGAGTTCGCGCCGGGGCGGCTGCGAAAGCTCCCACCGATATTTCTGCCGAAACTCCCTCCACTTTTTGGGGTCGTGTCCGTACCACTTTCGCAAGGGCGCGGAAGGCGCGATCTCCCGCGCCCATTCCGTTACGGCCAGCTTATCCTTTTTCACCCCTCGTGGCCACAGGCCATCCACCAACACCCGACGGCCATCCTGGCGGTCAGCGGGGTCGTAAACACGCTTGATTTGGATCGGCATTTTACGCCTCCCAATTCGGTTTGGCATTTTCGCAGCTGCACTGGCTTATTCAAAGTGACGGAGGCAATCACCTCCTGTTTCTTTAAGAAGTATTATTCACGGCATTCACGTCTGCTCCTTCGTATTCGTCCCCCTTGAGTTCCTCGAATGCAATTCTTATAATCGCGGGCCATGGCTAAGTCAAGCAGCGCAGACCGATCCGAGGCCGGTGGTACCCAGGACCGACGAAGCACCCGAATCCAGATCTCTATTCCCGTGACTATCGCGGGCACCGATACGGCGGGGCGCGACTTCAAAGAAGGCACCCGAACCACCATCATCAACAAGCACGGCGGCAAAATCTCAACCTCTCATCAGCTCAGCTTGGGGTCTGAGCTCACGATCGAGAATCGGCGCTTGGGGCGCACGGCGCGAGCCTCCGTTGTTTGGATCGGTGAGCGGAAGTCGGTCAAAGACCCCGGTCAAATTGGGATTCAGCTCTTCGAAGCCCAAAACATTTGGGGAATAGACTTCACCCCAGAGGACTGGCAGGAATTGCAGGCGGGCCGCGTTTCGTTCAAGTCAGCAACCCTGCTCCGCGACGCCGGAATTGTGGAAGCGCCCGATGGCGAGACGGCGAAATCGGCGTCTCCCGGGATGGAGACCGCGAACAACGTTTCATCCGCTTTACCCGTCGCGGAGAGCGCGGATGAGCCAGCAGCCCCATCCACGACCAGCGCCTCCCTAAACGCTGGGGCGGACAAGGGCATGGACGCAAGCGCGGAAGCGCGGCTCAAGGATTTTGAGGGGTGCTTAAGGGCGATCGCGGCGCGCATGGGAGGTGAGGCGGAGACGGCCGTTCAACAGGCTGCGAAAGAGGTTGAGAACCGGCTGGCCAGCTCAGCAGAGGCTCGTCTCCGATCCGTCCTCGAGAAGCTGGATGCTGCTCACCACCAAATTGATCATCTGCTCGCCGCGGGTGAAGACGTCCGGAACGCCGCCCGGCAGGAGATCGAAAAGGCGCGGTCCGAAATGGAAGTCGCGAAGTCGCGAGTTCTTGAGGTTGCGCAGAAGGAGTTGAACGAGAAAATCTCCCCTGTGCTCGAACGCGCCGGTCAAGAGGTGTCAGCGAGGATTCAGCGCAAGGTCGAGCAGGCGGCGGAAAACGCCTCCGAAGCTTGGGGCCACAAGGCCGCCGAGCGCCTGCTCAAAATGACCGAAGAACATCTGGCAAAGGCTGTGGCCAGCTTTGACGCGCGTGGCACCGAGGCCCTCAAGGAAACGGAGAGCCGCTTCCGGACGTTGGCGAACACGACCGCTGCCGAATGGCATTCGAGATTAGAGAAGGACGCGCAGCAAGCCGCTGCCGCGGTCCAGGCCGAACTGACTCAAACCCTCCGAGAGACGGGGGAGCGCCTCATCGGCGAGGTCGCCCAAACCTTTGAGGGGCGCGCAAAAGCCGCGCTGGGTGACATTGAGGAAACCCTTCGCGGGCCACTTCAGAAGATTCGAGAGCAGATCCTTTCCGAGATTGACGGCGCTGATTTGCGGGCTCGCAAATACTGCGACCAAGAGGCCGAGCGAGCCGAGCGCAAGGCCGCGGATCACATCTCGGCTCGCGTGGGCAAGGCTAAGGAAGCGCTCGACCAGGCCACCGAGCAAGCTCGGTCCAAGGCTCAGGAAGCGACGGAGCGAGCCCTTCAGGATTTTCGAAGCCAGGAGCTGGCGGTCACCGAAGCTGTGATGGAGGGCCTCAAAGGCCGAGCCTCCGACCTTTTGAACGGAGCCGTTGTCCAAGCCGCTCGGCGCCTTGAGGCCGAAAGCGCCAAGACCCTTGCCAGCCAGCTCGGGGCAGCCCAGGAGGAATTCCTGCAGTCCGCCACGCAATCGTTGGCGGAGAAAATGAAGGTTTCGCAAAAGAACATGATCGAGGAAGCTCGGAAATACCTCGTCGCGCTCGGCAAAACGACGGTCGAATCTCTCAACAAAGAGGTGGTCGTCGGCCTCGACCATTATCGCGGCGAGCTTCGGCGCATGGCCCAGGAGGATGTTGCGGCGACGGCGGAACGCCTTAAGCAGGAGCGAGCGGCGGCCCTTAGCGAGGCGCAGGAACTTTTCCGAAACAGCATCGCGCAGATGTTCTCCTCTTTTGGCGCCGGCGCCAAGCAGGAAAAACACTAGCGGCGTGCCGCGGTTTCACCGTTTCTGAAGCGAGAATGTCCAAGCGGCCAGGGGCAATGCATCCTCCCAGCACGGACGAAATCCTCATGCGCGCCGCGCTGCGAGAGGCCAAGCGGGCATCCCAAGAAAATGAGGTGCCGGTGGGGGCGGTCGTCGCGCGCGAGGGCCGCATCATCAGCCGGGCCCACAACCAGCCTCTGGGCTTGAAGGATCCCACCGCGCACGCAGAAATCCTGGCGCTTCGACGGGCGGCGCGCCGGGTTGGCAACTACCGGCTTCCCGGCTGTACCCTCTATGTTACAATCGAGCCTTGCGCCATGTGCGCTGGCGCTATTGTCCAAGCTCGACTCCGCCGCGTGGTTTATGGCGCCGACGATCCGAAGGCTGGGGCCTGTGGGTCTGCCTTGAGGGTGCTCAACCACCCAGCCGTGAATCATTCGGCCGAGGTGAGCCGCGGAGTGCTCTCGCCGGAATGCCGAGCCATCCTGCGGGAGTTCTTTGCCCGGCGGCGGCAGAGCGTCATAATCAAAAGCATCGATCCGAAGGATTGACAAGAATTTCGGATTCTCAGCCTGCTGGGGCTTTTGAGGGCCGGAGAGGTACCGAAGCGGTCACAACGGGGGCGCCTCGAAAGCGTCTTGCCTGCCAAAAGCGGGCACGTGGGTTCGAATCCCACCCTCTCCGCCATAAGCTAGAGCGTCGCTTTGCGCGAGGCGGCGCGCGGGCCCTAATTCTTCCTTTCCCGCGAAGGCACTGTCCCTGAACTACTTGGGCGAAGGTCCGACCATGGGTTACCAGCCCATCGAAAATTACGGCTTGATCGGGAATCTTCACACCGTCGCGCTCATTGGCAGGAACGGTTCGATGGATTGGCTCTGCTGCCCTCGTTTCGATTCGCCAAGCGTCTTTGCAGCTATCCTGGACGAGCAAAAGGGCGGGCACTTCCAGATTGCCCCATCGCTCGCGGAGGCGACTTGCAAACAACTTTATTGGCCGGATACGAATGTCCTTCTTACCCGTTTTTTGTCACCCGCTGGCGTGGGTGAGGTCATTGATTTCATGCCTCGCGAAATGCGCGGATCGGGGAGCGAAGAGGTCCAGATCGTCCGCCGGGCCAAGGCGGTGCGTGGCACGATGCGATTCCGCGCTGAATGCCGGCCGGCTTTCAATTACGGGCGAGACCCGCACACGCTCGAAATGACGCGCGAGGGCGCGGTGTTTCATTCCTCGCAGTTGCACCTTGCGTTGCTGGCAAAGGCTCGCTTCGAAAAGGACGACGGCGGGGGCGTGGCCGCCGAGTTCACGCTCCAGGAAGGCGAGACGGCGGACTTTCTACTGAGTTCCCTCGCCGCGGGCTCGGGGCCTCAACGCCGGGTCGAGGAAGGCGCGGTTGACCAGATGTTCGAGCGGACGGTCGCCTTCTGGAGGGCCTGGATCGGCCGATGCAGCTACCACGGGCGATGGAGAGAAATGGTCAACCGCTCCGCCCTAGCGTTGAAGTTGCTCACCTACGAGCCCACGGGTGCCATCGTCGCCGCGCCCACCTGCAGCCTGCCGGAGTCCATCGGCGGCATCCGTAACTGGGATTACCGTTACACGTGGATTCGTGACGCGGCCTTCGCCCTCTACGCGCTCATGCGGCTCGGTTTCACCAGCGAAGCGGCGCGATTCATGCAGTTTCTCGAAGCCCGATGTCAGGAGCGGGAAGGTCGCGATGGGCTCCAGATTATGTATGGAATTGACGGGCGGCACGATTTGCCAGAGGAAATTCTGAGCCACTTGGAAGGCTACAAACGGTCGAGCCCGGTTCGAATTGGGAATGCCGCGGCGCAGCAGGTCCAGCTCGACATTTACGGCGAGCTGATGGATTCCGTCTATCTTTTCAACAAATATGGAAATCCCATTTCCTTGGACCTCTGGCAGGAGGTGCGGGAGCTGCTCGATTGGGTTTGTGACCACTGGACGGAGCCGGACTACGGCGTGTGGGAGGTCCGGGGCGCGCCGCGACATTTCGTTTATTCCAAGCTCATGTGCTGGGTAGCGCTCGATCGCGGGCTGCGTCTTGCAGACAAGCGTTCATTTCCCGGCGGCCGGGAGCGGTGGGCTCGGAACCGGGATGCGATTTACGATGATATTGTGAAGAACGGATGGAGCGAGGAGCGTCAAGCCTTTGTCCAGTATTATGGCAGCAAAGCGCTCGATGCCTCGGCGTTGATCATGCCTCTGGTTTTCTTCATGTCGCCCTCAGACCCGCGCATGCTGAAAACGATAGGCGCCATCTATCAGCCGCCCGACAAGGGTGGGCTGGTCTCGGACAGTCTCGCTTATCGCTACAACGCTTCAGCAGGTGTGGATGGCTTGCGCGGCGACGAGGGGACGTTCAACATGTGCACGTTCTGGCTGGTGGAAAGTTTAACGCGCGCCGGCCGCACCGACCGGCGACGGTTACAGGAGGCTGTGCTGATCTTTGAAAAAATGCTCGGCTATGCCAACCACCTGGGGCTTTACGCCGAAGAAACGGGGCCGCGCGGCGAAGCCTTGGGAAATTTTCCGCAGCTCTTTACCCACGTCGCTTTAATCAGCGCAGCCCACAATCTTGACCGGGCGCTCAGCGCAAACCCGATGGAATGGCCGGGACTTTCTGCTCTGCCATGACCGGAAGGCAGAACCCGGGAATACTCAGTCCCGGATCACACAACTTCCGGGACGACGAACGGGGGCCGATACCCGCGGTCGCCGTCGCGCAGGATCAAATTCGCTTCCTCATCGCCAATCACCTGCTCAGTTTCGGGATCAAAGTGCATCGTTCTGCCCAGCCGGTAGGAAGCATTTGCGAGATGGAGCAGACCGGTGGAGATGTAGCCTTCTTCGATGGGCGCGTGCAAATCCGTCGCGCGCCGGCTGCGAACGCAGTCAATAAAATTAGCGAAATGGTTTCCGCCCTGGTGCTCGGTGGGACCGGGCTCTTGGCTTTCCCCTAACCAGGCGCGGTAGGTGTCCGCGTCTTCGTCTCCCATGGCCAAATATCCCTTCGAGCCGTAGAAGACGTCGCCGATTGTGCTGGGAGCGCCGACCGGTGGCATGTGGGTGGCGGCGCTAGGAGGACGCTTCGGCAGGGGCGTGCCGAGGCTGGGCGTGCCGATTTCCGCCTCATGGTTGGTCATCCAGTGGCGCACCTCGAATTCGAGCATTTTGGGCTTGGCGCCCGGAAGGTAATACTCGAACGCGCAGTTCAGCGTGTTGGGCGTCTGCTGGTCGTCATCGAACATAAAGTGTCCCCCGATGGCCGAAACCTTGTTAGGGAATTTCAGGCCAAGCCCCCAACGGGCAGCATCCAATTGGTGAATCCCCTGATTCCCCAGGTCGCCGTTACCGTACCACCAAAACCAGTGCCAGTTGTAAAGGAATCGGTTCTTGGTGAAAACGTGCTCAGGGGCAGGGCCTTGCCATAGATTGTAATGAACCCCCGCGGGCACTGGGCTGGGCGGAGTATGGCCGATGGTATTCCGCCATTTGAAGCACAATCCCCGGGCCAGATAGACATCTCCAATCAGTCCCTCGCGGATCTTTTGCATGGCATGCCGGTACGCCACTGCGGAGCGGCTCTGTGTTCCGTGCTGGACGATCCGGTTGTACTTCTTCGCCGCCCGGACAAGCTGCCGTCCTTCCCACAGGTTGTGGGAACACGGTTTCTCAACATAAACGTCCTTGCCCGCCTGGCAGGCCCAAATTCCCATCAATGAGTGCCAGTGATTCGGTGTGGCGATCGAGACCGCGTCGATCGCCTTATCATCCAGAAGCTGGCGCACGTCAATATAGGATTTGGGCTTGGGAAGGCCCATGCTTTCGACGTTGCCGAGCCTTTGGCTCAAGATCTGTTCATCCACATCGCAGAGCGCGGCAATCTCCACATTCTTCAGGACGCCAAAGGCGCGGATGTGGTCATAGCCGCGATCGTGGAGACCGATCACGGCCACTCGCACACGGTCGTTCGCTCCCAGCACCCGAGGCGGCACGATTTCCGCGGAGGCGCCGCCAAGCCCCGTCAGGCCGGCCGCGGCCGCGCCCGCCTTCAAGAAGTCGCGGCGGGTGATTTCCGATTTCACCAACTTGGTTCCCATCATTACCTCCCTCGCTCCTCCTGCGCAGAGAGCAATGCGCAGAGCACCCTCATCGCGCGCGGGTTTGCTCTCGCGCGTACTCTCGATACGCTTGCCCGATATGGGCCTGTTGGTCATCGCCGTGATGGATCAACACACGGTAGCGAAAGGTGAGCGATTTGCCCTGGCGAATTGTCCAGCTTCCGTCGCGCTTTGGATCGCGGGTGAACTCGCGGATGCCAAAAGGATTCGCCGCGAACAGGCCGTAGCCGCGGGCGTGCCAGTAAGTGGGGTGGCGAAAGCTCCTGGGGCTGTCAAAAATCGCCACGCCCACTTCTTCGTTGCCCACTCTTCCGTAGTAATCCACCCAGTCAGCACGTTTCCCCCATACCTCGTTTTCGCCCACGCCGCCGGTCGAATTGACGATGTGTCCCGGCGGTGAATTAAGCTCCGGAGCCAGCCGCAAGGCGAACATGCCCTCTTTGGTATCCCCCATGGTAAGGGGCGCGCCGCGGTCCGCCATGAGGGTAATTGCGCAGTCAACGATCCGCGTCGTCTGATTTCCGCGAAACGTATAAGACTGAGCCTCCTGTCCGATCACTCTGCCGCTCGGCCCGGCGAGATTGAACAGCGCGCGAAGCGCGCCGGCCCGAGGCCCGCCCTGCATCTCCTCAATCTTCACTTTGACCGTCCGGCCGAATACGTGATCGTCGCTCCACTTGGGGAAGACCGCCTCACCCCAGAAATCAATTCCGTTAATGTCGCCATAGCCGAAGTACATCGGCCGCTGATGCGGCTCGAGATCGCGGTCGTGCAGATGGGCTGGCGGAATCGTATTGCCGATCGGAAAGCCTCGCGTGATGATCGTTCCCTGCGCGCTTCGCAGAGGCATGAAATAGGGCTTAGCCTCCGCCGGATCGAAGTAGTAGGTTGTGAACGGCCGCCCCGCTAGCGTGACGACGATATGTGGTCCCTCGCGCCGGAGCATCACTGGCTCGCCAGCGCCGGACATCGGGCTCGAGTCGGCGGCAAGTTGCCGACTCGGTGCGGGTTGCGCCCTCAGCGCTTCCCTCCGTGCTAAACCCATCGCCACGGCCAGCACCGCCAGAATACCCGCCATACGCATCGCAACCCTTCGGTCGCTTGATCTCATAAGTCCCTCCGCGCGAGGCATTCTGGTCCCCTTAAGCCGGTGAGAATACAACCGATTGCCGGGTATTCGCAAGGCCACCCTGACACCGGACAGAGAATCCCCTGTGGCATACTGCCCGGACTACGCGCCGAGAGGAGCGGAGGCACGCGCGGTGAGCTCCGGCCCGGCCCGCTCGCCCGCTAGCAAATGGGAATAAGCCGCGGCGGCAATCATGGCGGC
>JAKAWO010000043.1 GCA_021827255.1 Acidobacteriota bacterium
CCGATCTTCGGCGGACGGGAGCGCAGGTTGCCGGTCCCGTGCCGTTGCCGACGGTGATCAACAAATACTGTGTCCTTCGATCGCCGCACTCGGACAAGAAATCGCGCGAACAGTTTGAGATTCGAACGCATAAACGCCTGGTGGATATTCTGGAGCCGAACGCGCAAACGATTGACGCCCTGACCAAGCTGGACTTGCCGGCGGGCGTGGATATTGAGATTAAGGCTTTTGGGAAGGAGCATGCGAAGTAAAGCCCCAGCGCGCGGCAGCTCGAAGGCGCCGCGGGCAGGGTGGGAATGAATTGGAATCCAATGCTCAGCGCAATCTTGGGCAAGAAAATCGGGATGACGCAGGTTTTCAGAGACAACGGCGACGTGGTTCCGGTGACCGTCCTCAAGGCGGGACCCTGCATTGTGATCCACAGGAAGACCACGCAAAGGGACGGATATGAAGCCGCTCAGCTCGGTTTGGTAGAGCTTCCGGGACCCAGGCGTTTGAGCAAGGCGATGGAAGGCCACTTCAAGAAGGCCGGAGCCAACCCGGTTCGGTTTCTTCGTGAAGTTCGTCTTGCGGATGGCAACACGGAGGTTAAAGTCGGCGACAAGGTGCTGGCCGACATCTTCAAGGTCGAGGAACGGGTGGATGTCATCGGCACCTCGAAGGGGCGCGGCTTCGCCGGTTTCCACAAGCGACACCACTTCGGCGGCGGCGGAGGATCGCATGGGTCAATGTTTCATCGAGCTCCAGGGTCCATCGGCGCGTCGGCGTTTCCGTCGCGCGTGCTGAAAGGCATGCGCGCGGCCGGTCACATGGGCACGGATCGGGTGACGGTCCGCAACCTCAAGGTAGTCCAAGTGCTGCCGGAAGAGAATGCTCTGCTGGTGGAGGGCGCGGTCCCCGGCTCGGACGGCGGGTACGTGGTGGTGCGCAAGGCGCGCGCGCCGCACAAGTAGCGGCCGGGAGCCAGACGTCAGGAATCAGAAAAAGAGAACGGACATGGCAACGATTGAAGTCAAAAATCTCGACGGGCAAAAGGTGAAGGATCTGGACTTGGCCGACGAAGTGTTCGCCGTCAAGCCCAATCCGAGCCTCCTGTGGGAGGCGACCAAGGCTTATCAGGCGGGTCGGCGCCGCGGAACGCACTCGACGAAAAGCCGGGGTGAAGTTTCCGGGGGCGGCAAGAAGCCCTGGCGGCAGAAGGGAACGGGCCGCGCGCGGGCGGGCAGTATCCGGAGCTCGCTCTGGCGCCACGGCTCAATCGCGCACGGGCCGAAGCCGCGCGATTATGCCATCCGGCTGCCGAAGAAGGTTTTGGCGGGCGCGCTGCGTTCGGCTCTGGCGGCCAAATACCAGGAAAACAAGCTCACGGTGGTGGATCAATGGAGCCTGGAGGATCCGAAAACCAAGGCTTTCGCCCTGGCCCTGAGCAGGCTCGGGGTTCAGCCCAAGATTCTGATCGTGAATGACCGGGCCAATCGGAATCTGGAATTGTCTTCGCGGAACCTGGCAGGTTGCCAGTTGGTGCGGCACCACCGGCTGCACGCCTACGATATTCTGAGTCATGACCAGCTTTTGATTTGCGAGCCGGCCCTGATCCGCCTGCAGGAGTCGCTGCGATGACGAGGAATCCATACCAGATCTTGCGGCGCCCGATCGTCACGGAAAAGAGCATGGACGCCAAAGAGCGAGCGCGGACGCTTTGTTTCCGGGTGGATCTCCGCGCCACGAAGATCGAAATCAAAGAGGCGGTCGAAGAGGTGTTTAAGGACCTGCACGGCAAGATCGAATCCGTTCACACGGCGACGTTGCTTGGCAAAGTTCGAAGGCGGGGCGCCCGATTCGGCAAACGCCCGGATTGGAAGAAGGCTTACGTGAAGGTCAAGGCGGGGGCGAAGCTCCCAGAATACGTCGAACCGGCATAGCGACGGCGAGCTTCGCGGCGGGAAGAAACGATGGGTATCAAGACCTACCAACCCTACACGGAAACGCGCCGGTTTCAGACGGGGCTGACGTTTGAAGAGCTGACGTCTTCGAAACCGTACAAGCCGTTGCTGGAGCCCAAGACACGGATCTCAGGGCGAAATAATCTGGGTCAGCTTACGATCTGGCACCGCGGAGGGGGGCACAAGCGGCATTATCGGGTGATTGATTTCCGGAGGGAGAAGTTCGGCATCCCGGCGCGCGTCCGGACGATTGAATACGACCCCAACCGCTCGGCCTTTATCTCTCTCGTGAGTTATGCCGACGGGGATAAGCGCTACATCCTCTGCCCGCAGGGGCTGAAGGTAGGCGACACGGTGGTGTCCGGCCCCGAGGCCGATATTATGGTGGGCAACGCCCTCCCCTTGAAGAACGTTCCGGTCGGCACCCTGATCCATAATCTGGAGCTGCGACCCGGCCGGGGAGGCCAACTGGTGCGAAGCGCTGGCGGAAGCGCTCAGCTACTGGCCAAAGAAGGAGATTACGCGCAGGTCCGCCTGCCTTCGGGCGAGGTTCGGCGGCTCCACGTGGGTTGCATGGCGACCATCGGCCAGATCGGCAATCTCGATCATGAAAACGTTTCGATGGGCAAGGCGGGGCGAAAGCGCTGGATGGGCATCCGGCCCACCAACCGTGGCGTCTCGATGAATCCGGTGGACCATCCGCACGGCGGCGGCGAGGGAAAGACCTCGGGCGGCCGTCATCCGGTTACGCCCTGGGGTCAGCCTACTCGAGGTTACAAGACGCGGCACAACCGGCGGACGGATGCGTTCATCGTCAAGCGCCGGGAGAAGAAGTAAGGGAGGATACGTTGGGCAGGTCGCTTAAAAAGGGCCCCTTTGTGGATGTCCACTTGATGAAGAAGGTCGAGCTGCTCAACCGGCGGTTTGAGAAGAAAGTGGTCAAGACCTGGTCGCGGCGCTCCACCATCGTCCCAGAAATGGTGGGACACACGATTGCGGTTCACAACGGGAAGAAATTTATCCCCGTCTATGTCACCGAAAACATGGTGGGCCACAAGCTGGGGGAATTTTCTCCAACCCGGACATTCAAGGGACACAGCGTCAAGGTGGCGGCGGAAAGAGCCGCCGCGGCGGCGCCTCCGGCAGGAGTCGTCGCGCCGAAACCGGCGGCGCCGGCGGCCGGAACGGCCAGCTAAGTCCTGGCCTCGGGGTGAGTGGGGCGCGATATGGCGGAAGCGAGAGCGACAGCAAAGTACATTCGAGTTTCGCCGCAGAAGGCGCGGCTGGTCGTGGACCTGATCCGCGGACAAAGGGTCGGCGACGCCATGAACACCCTTCGCTTCACGAAAAAGCGCGTGGCAGAGGAAGTGATGAGCGTGCTTCATGCCGCCATTAGCAACGCCGAGCAGAAATCGGAAGCGTTGGACGTGGAGGAACTGGTGGTCTCAAAGGCCTATGTGAACGAAGGGCCGCGAGCGAAGCGCATTCGTCCCGCGCCGCAGGGCCGGGCCTATCGCTATCAGCGCCGCATGAGCCACATCACGCTGATCGTCAGCACGCCGGAAGGCGGGGCCTGATCTTTTAGGAGGACGGTTAAGGAGGCGCGCGTTGGGACAGAAAGTCCATCCCTATGGTTTCCGTTTGGGCTACAACAAGACCTGGAAATCGCGATGGTTTGCGAAGAAGGGTTATGCGGACCTGCTTCACGAGGATCTGAAGCTCAAGCGGCAGCTCAAAGACCAACTCAAGAGCGCCGGAGTTGCCTCCATCGAGGTCGAGCGTCCGGGCAACAAGCTCAAGATTTCGATTTTCACGGCGCGGCCAGGAATCATCATCGGCCGAAAAGGAGCGGAGATTGACCGCCTTCGGCAGGACATCCAGCACCGGACGGGGCGCGAGGTGCTGCCCATTAACATCCAGGAAGTCCATCGGCCGGAGCTGAATGCGCAACTGGTCGCGGAGTCGGTCGCCTTGCAACTTGAAAAGCGAGTGGCCTTTCGCCGCGCGATGCGCAAGGCGGTGGATTCCGCTCTGAGGTTCGGGTGCAAGGGCATTAAGGTGAGGGTTGGCGGGCGGTTGAACGGGGCGGAGATCGCGCGCTCCGAATGGTATCTCCAAGGGCGGCTTCCTTTGCACACGTTGCGGGCGGATATTGATTACGGTCTGGCCGAAGCAATGACGACTTACGGCGTCATCGGCGTGAAGTGCTGGATCTACAACGGCGAAATTTTGCAGGAGAAGCGGCGGCCAGAACTGGCGGCGGCGGAAACTGCGGCCTAGGGCGGAGACCCTGTTCCATGTGGATGCCGAGCAAAGTGAAGTTTCGGAAGCAACAGCGAGGGCGCATGCGCGGTAAAGCCTGGCGCGGTTCAGCTCTCTCCTTTGGTGATTACGGCCTGAAGGCGCTCAAGCCCGGCTGGATTACCGACCGGCAGATTGAAGCCTGCCGGATTGCCATGACGCGCTGTATCAAGCGCGGCGGAAAGCCCCCCTTCATCCGCATCTTTCCGGATAAGCCGGTGACCAAGAAGCCGGCGGAAACACGCATGGGCAAGGGCAAAGGAGCGCCAGAATTCTGGGTGGCTGTGGTCAAGCCAGGGCGGATTCTCTTTGAGCTGGAGGGGGTGACAGAAGCCGAAGCGCGAGAGGCGCTCCGCCTGGCCAGCCATAAGCTGGCGATTCCGACCCGATTCGTCTCGCGCGGAGTGGAAGCGCCAGGAGCTTAAGGAATGCCTGCCAAGCTCGAGAAGGACAAGAAATGGAAGTGGCCTGCCGAAAAGATGCGGGAATGGACCGATGAAGAACTCTCCGCCGCCCGCACCGATTTTTCGGAACGGCTGCTACGGCTGCGCTTCCAGTACGCCGGCGGACAGACGGACGTTCTCGTCGTCATGCGGCAACTGAGAAAAGGGATCGCTCGCGTCAAGACCGTCGAGCGGGAGCGCGGGAAAGCCGCGAACCGCTGACTATCGCCATGAGCCTTGGGAGGGAATGAGGTCGAGCCACAATGGAGAAGCGACGCCAGGAAAAAATCGGCCAGGTCACCAGCAATAAAATGCAGAAAACGGTCGTGGTGACCGTCGAGCGCCAATTTAGGGATCCACTCTATAAAAAAGTCGTTCGAAGATCGAAGAATTTCCTGGCTCACGATGAAAAGGGGGAGTGTCGAGTGGGCGATTGGGTTTGGATTCAGGAGACCCGGCCGCTGAGCGCCCTCAAGCGGTGGCGGGTGGTGGAAATTGTCTCTAAAGCCGCTCCGGCGGCCCCGGTTGCGGAGGACATCCGATGATCGGAATGCGAACCATTCTGCAGGTGGCGGACAACTCCGGCGCCCGCCGGCTCTCCTGCATCCTTCCGTTGGGCGGCGACGTAGGGCTCCAGGCGGGCCTCGGAGATGTGGTCACGGCTTCGGTGAAGGAAGCCACCCCGGAAAGCCCCATCCCCAAAGGCAAAGTCGTCAAGGCGGTGATCGTCCGCATGAGGAAAGAACAGCGCCGCCGGGACGGCAGTTACATTCGCTTCGATCAGAACGCGGCGGTGCTGATTAACGATACGGGCGAGCCGGTGGGAACGCGCGTCTTCGGACCCGTGGCCCGTGAGTTGCGCGAGAAGAAGTTCCTCAAGATCGTCTCTCTGGCTCCGGAGGTCCTTTAATGGGTCGGGGACTGGATATCCGGAAGGCCGATCAGGTGCAGGTTACGGCCGGGCGGGACCGTGGCAAGACGGGGCGGGTTCTGGAAGTGGACCCTCGCCGGCGCGTGGTTTACGTCGAACACGTGAACGTCATTAAGCGCCATACGAGGCCGAATCCGGCAAAGCAGATCCGGGGTGGTATCCTGGACAAAGAAGGTCCCATTCACGTCTCGAACGTGGCGCTGGTATGCAGTGAGTGTGGGCCGACGCGGGTTCGTCATCAGCGCAAAGCCGGGGGAGAAAAGGGGACTAAGGTCAGACAGTGCGCCAAGTGCGGGAAAGTCTTGGATGTTTAGCGGGTTCTCGACCCGCGCAGGAAACAGGAGCGTATGCCGCCCAGGATAAAAGAACGGTACAAGAGCGAAGTTGTTCCATCGCTGCAAAAGGAGTTTGGATACCCGAACACCATGGCGGTGCCGAAGCTCCATAAGATTGTGGTGAACATGGGGATAGGCGAAGCCATCCAAAACGCCAAGCTTCTCGAGGCGGCGACCCGAGAGCTGGCCCAGATCACCGGCCAGAAACCCGTGATTACGCGCGCCCGGAAGTCCATCGCCAACTTCAAGTTGCGGAAGAATGTTCCCATCGGCGCCATGGTCACGCTGCGGGGTGAGCGCATGTACGAGTTTTTCGACCGCCTGGTCAACGTCGCGCTGCCCCGAGTCCGTGATTTTCGAGGCCTCTCCGCGCGGGCTTTTGATGGACGCGGCAGTTACACGCTTGGCCTTCACGATCAACTGGTCTTTCCGGAAGTGGACTATTCCAAGGTCGAAAAAATGAAGGGTATGAACATTTCGATTGTGACGGACGCGCGTACGGACGCTGAGGCTTTGGCGCTGTTGCGCCAACTGGGGATGCCTTTCCGGCCGGATGCGCAGCGCCGCCCCGCTCAGGCTGAGCCGGGCGAAAGGTCAGGAGGATAATCGGTGGCTCGCACCTCACAGATGGCCAAGTTGGTCCGGAAGCCTAAATTCAAGATCCGCCACCGGAATCGCTGCCGGATCTGCGGGAGGCCGCGCGGTTATCTCCGGAAGTTCCAGATGTGCCGGCTATGCTTCCGGCAACTGGCGCTCCGAGGCGATATCCCGGGCGTGATTAAATCGAGTTGGTAGCACAGGAGCGGGCTGACTCCCTGGACGCCGCTCCATTTTCGGTTTGAGGAGTTCTATGTCAGCGGTAACCGATCCGATCGCCGATATGCTGACGCGGGTGCGAAACGGCATCCGGGCCCGCCAACAACGTGTCGAAATGCCGTCCTCCAAGCTCAAGACGGAGATTGCCCGGATCTTGAAGGAAGAAGGTTATGTCAGTAACTACAAGGTGGGTGACGAAGGCAAACGAAAGGTTTTGAGGGTTTTTCTTCGATACGACACAACCGGGAGGAGTAGCATCACGCGAATTGACAGGGTTTCAAAGCCGGGACGCCGCGTTTATGTGAGTGCGCGCGAGGTTCCCAGGGTGCTGGGCGGCCTCGGGGTGAACATTCTTACCACCCCCAAGGGAGTCATGACCGGCAAGGCCGCTCGGAAGGCGGGGGTCGGCGGCGAAGTCCTTTGCAACGTCGAGTAGGGAAGCAAGCGAATGTCGAGGATTGGCAAAAAACCTATCGAAGTGCCGGCCGGGATCACGGTGGAGACCGAAGTCGCCTCAGTGCTTGTCAAGGGACCCAAGGGCGCTTTAACCGTCTCGTTGCCCCGGGGAATCCATGTGGAGCGGAAGGATGGCTTTCTGGTTGCGTCGCGGGAGCGAGACGAGTTGAGCGCTCTGCACGGCTTGGTGCGCAGTCTGGTGGCGAGCGCGGTGCATGGCGTGACGAAGGGTTTCGAGAAGCACCTCGATATTGTCGGCATCGGGTATCGGGCTGAGGTCAAAGGTAAGGTTTTGGTGTTGACCCTTGGCTATTCACATCCGGTCGAATTTCCGATCCCCGAAGGAATTTCGATTACCATTGAAAAGCAGACGCATTTGGTCGTGAGCGGCGCCGATAAGCAGCTGGTTGGTGCGGTCGCTGCCAAAATTCGAGGGCTGCGCCCGCCAGACCCATACAAGAACAAGGGGATTCGCTACACCGGCGAGCGGCTCAAGAAGAAGGTCGGCAAGGCTGCCGCCGCCGCCGGAGGGGCCGCCAAGGCCTAGACCGGAACGAGGAATCAGGAGCGCGTTCGATGATCAAGCTGGCTTCCAAAAATGTACGTCGCCAGAGGATTCACGCGCGAATTCGCCCTCAAGCCAAGGCGGAGGTTCCGCGGCTGAATGTTTTTCGGTCGTTGAATCATATTTACGCCCAGGTGGTGGATGACGTGCGCGGCCAAACCCTGGTGTCAGCGTCGTCGCTCGACCGTGAAGTCCGCGCCACGCTGAAGACCGGAGGCAATCTTGCGGCCGCCCGGCAAATCGGCAAGATTCTGGCAGAGCGCGCCAAGGCCGCGGGCATTGAAAAAGTGGTCTTCGACCGTGGAGGCTACACGTACCACGGCCGCATCAAGGCGCTGGCGGACGAGGCCCGTGCCGGAGGGTTGAAGTGTTGAAAGACTCAGAGGGAGGTTCCCGTTGGGCTTGGGTGTGGATCCCAATACGCTGCAGTTGAAGGATCAGGTGGTCTCGATCAACCGCGTCACCAAAGTGGTGAAAGGGGGCAAAAACCTCAGCTTCTCCGCTCTCGTGGTTGTGGGAGACGGTGCAGGACACGTCGGTTACGGGACGGGCAAGGCGCGTGAAGTGCCGATTGCGATTCGCAAGGGCATTGAAGCGGCCAAGAAGTCCTTGCAAAAGGTCAACATCACCGCCACGACGATTCCCCATATGGTGATCGGCCATTTCGGTTCCGGAAGGGTTTTGCTGAAGCCGGCTCAAGAGGGAACGGGAGTGATTGCCGGGGGTGCGGTGCGGGCCGTCTTGGAGATGGCTGGCATCCAGAACGTTCTGACCAAGTCCCTCGGCACTACGAACCCACACAACGTCGTTAAAGCGACCATGGCCGCGCTTCTGGGCTTGCGCAGTGGCGAAGAGGTCGCCGCCCTGCGGGGCAAAACTCCCCAGGAGATCTAGGCGAAGTCATAGCATGTCGGAGACAAGACAAACCGTTTATATTCAATGGATTCGGAGCGGAATTGGATTTCCGCGCCGCCAGAAGGAAGCCGTCCGAAGTTTGGGCTTGAGACGGCTTAACCAGATCGTCGAGCGCCCGGACACCCCGCCGATTCGAGGGTTGGTGGCAAGAGTATCCCACTTGGTTCAGATTGTTGAGCCACCGGTGGCGTTCCGTGGCTTGGCCCTTGCCGAATACGGGATCGTTGCCGTCGAGCGCAAACCCGTAACCGGGCCGGCGGGGGAAGAGCCGGCTAAGTTAGCTGCTGTCGAGAGCGTAGCAAGCTCTTCGGCGGCCGAGATAGCCTCTGCCTCTCCGGCGAATCCGGACCAAACTGCTGAACCACCCGCAGCGGAGAAGACGAAGAAGGGTAAGGCGAAGGCCGAGGCCGGCAAGCCCAAGGCCACGTCCAAACCGAAAGCCAAATCCTCGCCCTCGCAGGCGAAAAAGGCCGCAAAAGGCAAGAAGTAGGTCAGGATGGCTCTCCACATTGGAACACTTCTGGCGCCCCGCGGGGCTCACAAGCCCCCCAAACGCATTGGGCAAGGTATAGGTTCCGGGCACGGCAAAACGGCCACGCGAGGCTCCAAAGGGCAGCGCTCGAGGGCCGGATCGCGCCGACGGCCGGGGTTCGAGGGCGGCCAGATGCCGCTTCACCGCCGTCTGCCGAAGCGAGGCTTCACGAATATCTTCAAGCGGCGGTTTGCCACGGTTAACTTGTCGGATCTGGCGGAGTTCGGGCCTTCAGAGAAAATCACTCCCCAGCTCTTGCAGCAACGCGGCTTGGTGCGCCGCTTGGGCGACGGCCTAAAGATTCTTGGCGAGGGCGAGCTGAAGGCGCCCCTGGAGATTCGCGCCCATCGCTTCTCGAAGTCAGCGCTTGAAAAGATTCGAAAGGCAGGCGGGAAGGCTGAGGTCCTCTCGGCATGATGGAGAATCTCAAAAGCCTCACCGAGATTCCGGACCTGCGGAAGCGCATCACCTTCACCCTGCTGATGCTTGCCGTGTATCGGCTGGGAGCTTTTGTTCCCACGCCAGGGATCAATTCGGCCGTCCTGGCGCAGGCCTTTAGCCAGTTGGGGGGAACCCTTTTCGGCCTGCTATCCATGTTTTCGGGGGGCAGCTTGGGGCGCTTGACCGTCTTCGCCCTGGGCATCATGCCGTACATTACCGCCTCCATTATCCTTCAGTTGCTCGGAGTGGTCTCGCCGACGCTCGAGAAACTGCAGAAGGAAGGCGAGCTCGGACAGAAGAAAATCACCGAATACACTCGTTGGCTGACCGTCGGTCTGGGAGCTTTTCAGGGACTCGGGATTGCCATCGCGCTGGAACGGCAAACCAGCGCCCAGATGCCGTTGGTCATTCATCCGGGCCCGGGGTTCGTTTTCACCACGGTCGTCACGCTGACCACCGGCGCGGTTTTCGTGATGTGGCTGGGCGAGCAGATTACCGCTCGGGGCATCGGCAACGGCGCGTCACTGCTGATTTTTGCCGGCATTGTGGACCGGATGCCCAGCGCGATTGCCGGTATTTATCAAAACCTCTTTGTGACTCACGTGTGGAGCTTTCCGCTCTTCCTGGTCTTGCTGGCCTTCATGCTGGTCATCATCGCGTTTATCGTTCTCGTCGAGCGGGGCGAGCGGCGCATTCCGATCCAATACGCCAAGCGCGTGGTCGGCCGCAAAGTATTGGGCGGAGTTTCCACGCACTTGCCGCTCAAGGTCAACAGCGGCGGCGTCATGCCGATCATTTTTGCGGTTTCGCTGCTGACGTTTCCCCAAACCATTGGCCTATTCTTTGGGAAAACGGCGATCTTGGGGAAGGCGCTCGGCTGGTTCGGAAGCGCGTTCCGATTCGGCGAGCCTCTTTACGAGTTGACGTACGTTCTCCTGATCATTTTCTTCGCGCACTTCTACTTGTCGATTATTTATAATCCCGATGACGTGGCCGATAACGTTCGCAAGCAAGGCGGATTTATTCCTGGTATCCGCCCCGGTAAACGCACGGCCGATTATGTGGATGAAATTTTGACCAAAATCACCTGGGTGGGCGGGTTTTACCTGGCCATCATTGCCTGGATTCCCGACGCGATGATCGCCGGCCTGCGACTTAACGATCTTCCCACCTGGCTGGGGGGCGCCTGGTTTGACGCGCATGCGCCCGGGTGGATGTTGCACGGCCTCAATCTGAACTTTTACTTTGGGGGCACCTCGCTGCTGATTGTCGTGGGTGTGGCGATGGACACGATTCAGCAGGTGGAAGCCCAACTGATTATGCGCCATTACGAAGGTTTCCTGAAGAAGGGGCGCGTACGGGGACGTCGTGCTGCCTCGTGATGCTTTGAGGGAACCTGATGAAGGCCCAGGCTTTGGTTTTCATGGGGGCGCCCGGAGCGGGCAAGGGGACTCAAGCGCGCAAAGTGGCGACGGAGTTCGCTATTCCGCATATTTCGACCGGAGAGATTTTGCGGGAGGCTGTCGCCGGCGGCGCGCCTTTGGGGCTCGCGGCGAAGGAAAAGATGGACGCTGGGATGCTGGTGCCCGATGCCATCATGTGCAAGATTGTGGAGGAACGGGTCAGCCGGGAGGATTGCCGGAACGGGTTCATCTTGGACGGGTTCCCCCGTACCCTGGGCCAGGCTCGCTTTATGGATGAAATGTTGCAGCGGCAGGATCGCATGAGGCTGCTGGTCCTGAACCTTCAAGTCGAACCCGTGCTTCTGATGAAACGGCTGACGGGGCGCCGAACCTGCCCGGTTTGCGGGAGGATTTACAATATGTTTTTTAATCCGCCCGCAAACGATTCGGTGTGTGATTTGGACCGCGCGCGCTTGATCGAGCGCGCCGACGACAAAGAGGATGCCATTCGCCATCGGCTGGCGGCCTATGATCGTGACACCTCCCCTCTGATTGACTATTATGAAGATAGAGGGGTTCTGCATAACGTCAACGGGAGTCGCGATCCCGAGGCCATCGCCAAGGAGTTGCACGGATTTTTAAGAACCGCATGATCGTATGCAAGTCACCGGCGGAAATCGAAAAGATGCGGCGGAGTGGTCATGCGACGCGGCAGATTCTCGAGGAAGCAAAACGTCTGGTTCGGCCCGGCGTGAGCACGCTCGACCTGGAGCGGTACGTGGAGCGGCGCCTTCGGGAGATGGGCGCTCAGCCGGCTTTCAAGGGTTACCGCGGCTATCCTTGCTGCATGTGCACCTCGGTGAATGACGAGATTGTTCATGGCATCCCCTCCCACCGGCGGCTGAAGGAGGGCGACATCATCAGCCTCGACTTGGGCGTGGTGATTGACGGTTACTACTCCGATGCCGCGATGACGGTGCCCGTCGGCGAAATTTCGGATTCCTTGAAGCGGCTGCTGCGGGTGACGGAGGAATCGGTCGAGCTGGCCGTCCAGCAGGCGCGGGTCGGCAAGCGGGTAGGTGACATTTCGGCGGCGATTCAACAGCACGCGGAGAAAAACGGGTTTGCGGTGGTTCGAGATCTGTGCGGCCACGGCATTGGCCGACAGCTCCACGAGGAGCCTCAGGTGCCGAATTTCGGGCGTGCAGGATACGGGCCCGCGCTTAAGGAGGGAATGGTGGTCGCCATTGAAGCGATGGTCAACGCCGGCGGATATGCCATGAAGGTTGCCGACGACCACTGGACTGCATTGACCACCGACGGGTCCTGCTCGGCCCATTTCGAGCAGGTGGTAGCGATCACACGCAATGGGCCGGACCGACTGACCCAACTCTGAGGTGGCCGGGATGGTTCGGGCTGCCCGACGGGCGGAGGAATTTTAGAAGAAGGTTTATGGCAAAGGAAGAGGCAATTGAGGTGATGGCGACGGTGATTGAGCCGCTCCCCAACGCGATGTTCCGGGTTGAGCTCGAAAACAAGCACCGCGTCCTGGCTCATATTTCGGGCAAGATGCGGAAGAATTTCATTCGGATTCTTCCCGGCGATAAGGTGGCGGTCGAACTTTCGCCGTATGATTTGACGCGGGGCAGAATCGTTTACCGTTACAAATAAGCGGCTGGTCCGTTCCCCCCGGACGGGCGTTTTTTGGCCGGAGGCCCAGGAGCCTTTTACCGCGAGGGATGCCATGAAGGTTCGGTCGTCGGTTCGAAAAATTTGCAGCAAGTGCAAGATCGTGCGTCGCCGCGGCGTGGTGCGGGTGATCTGTGAGAATCCTAAGCACAAGCAGCGGCAAGGGTAGCGAGCGGAGCCGGGCCGGATTCCGCCCTGCCTGGGGTCGGCAGAAATCCCGGTGAGGAAGCGGGCGGTGGGGAGGCAACAGGATGGCCAGAATTGCGGGCGTTGATTTACCGGTCAAGAAGCGCGCGGAAATCGGCTTGACATACATCTACGGCATTGGGCGCCCAAGATCCCTTTCGATTTTGGCGCGGGCGGCTGTGGATCCCAACAAGAAGGTGAAGGACCTCACCGACGAAGAAGTCAACCACATCCGCCAGATCATTGAAGAAGAAGGGGGTGTGGAAGGCGACCTGCGCAAGGAACTCGGTCTCAATGTGCGCCGGCTGATCGAAATCGGCTCTTATCGAGGGATGCGGCATCGCAGGAACCTCCCGGTGAGAGGTCAGCGCACCCACACCAACGCGCGGACCCGCAAAGGCCCTCGTAAGGGCACGATCGCCAACAAGAAACGGGCCACGGCGAAGACTTAGCGCGAAGTTCAGCCCCAGGGTTGCGGTTTTGAAGCTCCGGTTCCCAACCCCGCAGGTGATGGAGGGATATGGCGAAGGCAGCAGCCAAGACAAGCAAGAAGAAGGTCTTCAAGAAGAAGGAGCGGCGTGTCATTCCGCATGGGGTGGTGCATATCCGAGCGACGTTTAACAACACGATGATCAGCATTACGGACCCCGACGGGCGGATTGTTTGCTGGGCGAGCGCCGGCTCGCTCGGCTTCAAGGGATCGCGGAAGGGAACGCCTTTTGCCGCCCAACAAGCTTCGGCGCGCGCGGGCAGCCTGGCGCGCGACCACGGCATGCGTTCCGTGGAAGTGCGGGTTAAAGGTCCGGGGGCGGGGCGGGAGTCCGCGATTCGCGCCTTGGCCTCCGCGGGCCTCGAGGTGCGCGGCATTAAGGATGTCACGCCCATCCCGCATAACGGTTGCCGCCCGCCGAAGCGACGGAGAGTGTAGGAATGAAGTTGTTTTGCAATT
>JAKAWO010000044.1 GCA_021827255.1 Acidobacteriota bacterium
AAGGCTCGACCGCCACGGCCGGGTTTTACAACACGGTGGCTTTTCATGGAGCCGCCCGCCGCGACGGGCTGTTCGCCGCCAGCCTCAACGGCGACGCTTTCTCCGACGACCTCAAGCGCCAGGCGGTGGAAATTCTTCACAAGGATTTCGGCCCGCTCGACCTGGTGATCTACAGCCTCGCTTCGCCGCGCCGCATTCATCCGCGCACCGGCGCCATTCACGATTCCGCGCTCAAGCCGGTTGGCCAGCCTTTTACCAGCAAAACGATTGACCTTAAGTCGGAAAAAGTCGTCGGCGTCACCCTTCCTCCCGCCGACGAAAAAGAAATCGCCGACACGGTCGCCGTGATGGGGGGCGAAGACTGGCGCATGTGGATGGAATTGCTGCTCGCCGAGGGCCTGCTCGCTCCCGGCGTTCGCACGCTCGCTTACTCTTACATCGGCCCGGCCGTCACCTGGCCGATTTACCGCGACGGAACCATCGGTCGAGCCAAGCAAGACCTCGAACGCGCCGCCCGCGATCTCAACGATACCCTCCGCCGGCGCCTCGACGGCGCGGCCGCCATCAGCGTCAACAAGGCCGTGGTCACGCAAGCTTCCGCGGCCATTCCCGTTGTGCCGCTGTATCTGAGCATTCTGTTCCGCATGATGCAAGAGAAAGGAACCGACGAAGCGCCCATTGACCAGATGATCCGCCTTTTCCGCGACTACCTCGCCGCCGACGGCCGCCGCCTGCTCGATGCCGAAGGCCGCGTTCGCCTCGACGCCTTCGAGCTCGATCCCGAAGTCCAAGCTCGTGTGGCCCGCCTCTGGCTCGAGGTCACGAGCGAAAATCTG
Organism: Acidobacteriota bacterium; assembly: GCA_021827255.1. Classification (GTDB taxonomy): domain Bacteria; phylum Acidobacteriota; class Terriglobia; order UBA7540; family UBA7540; genus JAKCCV01. The sequence goes on from JAKAWO010000044.1 coordinate 837, forward strand.
TACAGCCTTACCGACTTCCGCGGCTTCAAGCTGGCCTTCGACAACCTCTTCGGCTTCAACCTCGAGGGCGTGGATTATTCCCTCGCCGTTGAAACCGACTTGGGCTGGTAGCGCGTTCCCTCAGCCAGCCCTGTGGTTCCTCAGAACGCTTTTACGTAGCCTCGCTCAAACGGCTGGTACAATACAATTGGGCGTGATTATTTTGCGGAAGCTGGCACCCATCCTCTTGTTCGGTCTGGTCGGAGCGGCGATTGTCGGCCTGTTGCTGACCAGCAGCGCGGCCTGGCGCCACGTTCAGGTCCAGAGCGCGAGCTCTTTCCCTGCCGCCCAGGCGATCTCGGGTGACGAGCAGTTGCTCGAGACGGCCCAGAGCCTTGTTCCGCTCGCCGTTACTCCGAAAGAACAGGAGCTGGCCCGCAACGCCGAACGTCTTGCCGACCACCAGCTCGACCTGGCTTTTGCCGACGCGCTGCGCTCCGCCGCCGAGCAGCCTTCCAAGCCCAGCCCTTCGGTCCGCGCTCTCCAAACTCGGATTGCCCGGCTCACCGCGGACGTCAGCACGCTCCAGAACCAGGTCAAGAATCTCACCGCCGAAGAGGCGCGCGCCAAACGGTCGGAGCTGGCCGGCATTGCCGAGCGCCTGGAGCTCGCCCAAGCGCAACTGTCGCTCGACCAAGACTCTCTGGCTGACGCTCAACAAGACCTGGCCCGCGCTGGCGGCGACGCTTACCATCAAATTCAGCAGCTCTGGAAGCAGCACGAAGCTGCCTTCCACGCCAAGGAAGCCGCCGCCCATTCAACTCCGCCGCCCGCCGCCTCTTCGGGCCTGAGCGTCATCGCCCAATGGCACGACTGGGGCGCCATCCGCGCCCAATTCGCCCAATTGATCCAGGCGCGCCAGCAAGCCTTGGAAGCCGCTTCCAGGCTGATCCGCGAGCGCGCCGCCCTCGAACAAACTACCGAGGCCCTGCAATCGAAGCCGGAGGCAAAAACCGCCCCCGCCACGCCGGCTGCTTCCGGGGCGGGCGCCGGGGTTCGGGCTTCGGCGAAGGCCCGCGCGGCCCCGCTCCTACACGGGACGAATCCGGCGCTTTCGCCGAGTGACGCCGCCGCGCATCTCGCCTTGCTGCGCCGCCTCTCCGTCCGGGAAAAAAATCTTGCCGACCTCGACCGCCGAGTCATGGACCTCAACCAGTTGACCGGAATCTACGACCAGTGGAGCGGGATCACGCGAGGGCGCGAGCGGGTCGCCCTCCACAGCCTCATTCTCACTGCGCTCTACATCCTTTTGACCGTGCTCTTCCTTTGGGTGGTCGTCCGCGTGGCGGAGCACGCCTTCGGTCGCGTTCGCCTCGAGCCAAGGCAACTCAGCACCTTGCGCGGCGTGGTCCGATTCTCCGCCGAGGCGCTCGGCCTGGCGACCGTTCTGCTGGTCATCTTCGGCGTCCCGCGCAACCTCTCCACCATCCTGGGCCTGGCCGGCGCCGGGCTCACCGTGGCCCTCAAGGACTTCATCGTTTCCTTCATCGGATGGTTTACGCTGATGGGTCGCCGCGGCATCCGCGTGGGCGATTGGGTGGAGATCAACGGCGTGCGGGGCGAGGTCATCGAGATTACGCTGCTCCGGACCGTTCTGCTCGAAACCGACAATTGGGCCCAGCCCGGACACCCCACCGGCCGCCAGGTTACTTTCCTCAACAGCTACGCCGTTGAAGGTTACTACTTCAATTTCACCACCGGCGGCCAGTGGCTTTGGGATGAAATCACGCTCACCATCCCTTCCGGCCTTGACCCTTATCCGGTCATCGAGCAGATCGAACGGCTCGCCCTCCGTGAAACCGAGGCCAGCTCCAAAACCGCTGAAGTCGAGTGGCAGCGCGCCGCTCGCGGTTACAGCGCCAAGGCGTTTACTGCCGCCCCTGCCATCAACATCCGCTCCGGCGACCTGGGCGTCGAAGTCACCGTCCGCTATATCACCCGCGCCTATGAGCGCTACGCCCTGCGCTTCCGGCTGAGCAACGCCACGGCCAAGATCATCCAACAAGCCAGAGCGGCTCGGTCTCCGCAGCCGCTCGCCTCAGCCAGCGAAGCGCTCGCCAACCCCACCGGCCCCTCCGAAGGCTAATCGAGCGCCGAGAGCCCCGCTTCTGTCGCGTTGAGTGTAACGTGGATCTCCCGACCCGCGCCTAATGCGCGGCGGGGAGAAATCCACCCACGCGAAGCGCCGCCTTTCATTGCGGCTGAAATCCGGGAACCCCGAACTGCCAGAGCAGGAAGCTCCACTGGTCCGCATGTTGTTCATCGTCCTGTTCTCTTGTCGCGCCCAAACCACCGTGGCCGCCCGCGTAATCCACGCGCAGCAGCACCGGCTTGCCGCTGGTCGTCGCGGCCTCCAGCCGCGCCGCCATCTTCGCCATCTGCCAAGGATCCACCCGCGGGTCGTTCATGCCGGTTTCGAGCAGCACCGCCGGGTAAGCCGTGCCGGGTCGGACGTGCGCGTAGGCGCTCATGGCATAGAGCGCCTTAAAACCGGCTTCGGTCTTCACGCTACCGAACTCGGGGATGTTGGTCTCCCCGTTCTGCGTCCGCTCAAATCGGAGCGTGTCTGAAAGGCCGACCTTGTCAATCGCCGCGGCAAACAGGTCAGGCCGCGACGTGATGGCGCGTCCTATCAGAATGCCGCCGGCGCTCACGCCCTCGCCCGCCAGGCGCGCCGACGAGGTGTACTTGTGCCGGAGCAGGTATTGAGCGCAGGCGATGAAATCCCGCCACGTATTGGGTTTGGTCGGACCCTTGCCCGCCAGGTGCCACGCTTCGCCGTATTCCCCGCCGCCCCGCACATGGCAGACAGCGAACACCCCGCCCTCGTCATACCAAGCAAGTTGCACGGGACTGAAGTAGGGAGGAATGGGGATGCCATACGCCCCGTAACCGTAAAGCAGCGTGGGATTCATGCCGTCTCGCTTCATCCCCTTCGGGAACACGATCGAAAGCGGCACCAACGCGCCGTCGTAGCTCCGAACCTTGACCTCAGCGGACTCGATGTTGGTGGGATGATCGTAAGGCCCGGCGGGCTGAAGCTGGGTGTTGGTCACTTGGTTCGTCCTGGGATTATAAGCGTAAATCTTGCGCGCTTGGGTCCACGAGGTCATATCGAGGAGCACGCCCGGCACGCGGGGATCGGTCTCCATAGCTGTGATGGAGCCGTCAAAGGGCAGCGCGACCAGCGCCGCTTTGGGGTTGGGGCCGTAAGGGACGCGCAGCAAACGGCTGATTCCTCCGTCCATCAGTTGTACATAAAGGGCGTCCTCGGCGGCGCCGATGCCGATGACCACGGCTTGGCTCGGGGGAACAACGGTTTCCGCGGTCGCCAAGCTGGGGTGGCGGGCGTCGGTGCGGACGACTTTATACCGCGGAGCATTCTTGTAAGTGAGCGCGTACAAGTCGTCGCCGTGCATGACGATGTCGCTGACGCCATCTCGGAAGCCTGCGACCTTCCGCCACGTCGAATTCGTCTTGCCCAGCTCGGTGATCGGTTCAATGTAGAACGCGCCGTTCGGCGTGACGCTGCCGGTGATGACGCCCAGCGCCCAGCGCGAGCCCGGCTGGGTGCGCACGGAAGCGATCTGGCTCGGCTTGACGTGAATCCCCGGCGCCACGTCGTAGCCAAACACCGCCTTGTCCTTGGCCGGGCCGGTTCCCAACACGTGCAAATAAGAGCGAAACTTTTGCCTGACTTCGGCGGCGGGCGCGCCGGGGGGCAGCTTTTGCAGCCGGCCATAAACAAACGACCGGTTATCCGGCAGCCAATGCGGTTCCCAAGCCTCGGCGCCAACATGGGTGATCACGTCACCCGTCGCGCGCCCCGTGGCGACATCCACCACGTGCAGCTCGCCGTCCAGCTCGTCGCCGCCCGGCTCGATCCCGACCGCAACATATTTCAGATTGTTCGAAAGCCCAACCCCTTCAATGACGTTCTTCCCCTTGCCCCGGTCGGCCGCAGTGAGCGTGATTTTGGCCGGGTCCGCCAAAAGCTTATCCCTCCCTTGGAGACCTTGCCGCAGGTAAAGTTTGGGCGTGTTGTCGCCGGGAAGCTCTTTCCCAATAAGGTAAAGGCCGCCCGGCAAGCGTCGCGCCCACACGCGCGTCGCGGACTGGTCGAGCCGCCGGATGTGGGCGAGAAGCCGGGCGCGTCCCGGAATAGCCGAGAGCACTGCGCGCGTGTAATCCGCCTGGGCTTTGATCCACTTCTGCACTTCCGGAGCTTTGATGTTCTCCATGTAGCGGTACGGGTCCACGACTTTCACGCCGAAATAGTCGTTGGTCACGGGCCTTACCGGCGCGGCGGGCGGCTTGGGAGGCAGCATCGCATTCTGCGCCGTGGCCGGCTCAATCCGCCAAGCGGCAAATGCAAAAGCAAAAATTACGAAAGCCAAACGCGAGCCGAGCCGTCTCATCATCCCCTCCACCTGCCTGTTTTAGTCGGGGGCTTCCCACGCGGCCGCACAGAGCATACGCCTTGCCGCCGCCGAGGGCAATCTTCAGCGACGTCGCCGACGGACGTTCTTCCCGACCAGCCAAGCGGGCTTGGAGGAAGCGTTTTCATCACCGGGCGACGACCCCTCGGCTGCGGCCCAAACTCCGTCCGCTCGGCTCAGCCTAAAAACTTGCGGATGTGGCGCGCCACCACGGCCATCGTCCGGTCGGGGTCTTCGGTATTGCGTCCGTAATAATAATAGATGAGTTGGTCCGGCTGGAGCGCCAGCACCTGTTCGAGTCCGGCATCCATCACCGGAATCATGCTGGCGGGCATGGAGAAAGTCTCCGCCAGCAGCAGTCCCTTCTTGCCGTGTTGGCGCGCGAGATTCAGGAAGAATTCGCCTCGCCCGACCAGAACCTTGGGATGGCGCTCGGCGCGGCCCTGTTTTCTGGCTTCGGCGAGCTCGGCGGCCGCGGACCACGGACGCCCGTCGCAGCCGAAATAATCGAGGTCGGGTATGGCGCTCGCCGCCCGCGCTTCTTCATCGGTATTGGTGGCCATCAGAAACAGGTTGATGGTTTTATCGGGATGATGCTGCCGCGTGTAATGGCTGACTCGCGCGTAGAAATTCGCCGCCCCTTTCGTGAAATCCGACCGGGTGGGATTCGGGCCGAGTTGCTCGAGCGCCGCCCTGGAATAATCAGGCCGGAAGGCTTTCGGCTCGTCCCAGGTCACGCCGTCCACGCCCAGCTCCTGGAAGAGCTTGTCGGCCGATTGACAGAAAAATTCGTAGGTGGCAGGGTGATAGACGCTGCTCATCACCCCGGAGGTCTTTACAAACTTCGCCGGTGAGCCGTCGCGGTTGAGCACCCAGGTTTCCGGGTGGAGCGCCGAGAACAGGCTCGGCACTTTGGGGGCCCCGGCCACCAGCCCGCCCCAGCGCGACGCCGTGGCAAAAACTTTCATCTTGAGCCGCGTCGCCTCCCGCCGAATGAGTTCCACGTTCTGCTGCGCGGCGAAAAAATCCTGCTCCAGAATCGCCACCGAAACCACGTTGGTGCCAACGTCCGCCATCCACTCCAGATCCTCCCGCACGTGCCGCGGCACCAGCGTGTACATGTTCGCGCGCAGATAATAGGCATTGAGGAGTTTGCCGGAAGCCCGGCTGCCTCCGCCCGCTTGCGCCGCTCCCCTTCCCGAGGCTAACCCGCTCCCGCTGGTCATCAGGGCCGCCGTCGAGGCGGCGATCGGCCCCAAAAATTCCCGTCGGTTCAGTTTCTTCATGTTCAACCCTCCTCGTCCGCCGGTTTTCCTTGCAATGTTCGCGCCACCTGCCGGCACGACTCGCGCTTCACCAACGGCGCGGGTACGCCCCTACTTTATCCCGCCCAGGGAAATCCTTACAATGGCGGCATGCAATGATCGGGCCCATTGGGGACGGGAAACACAAAGACGGCAAAAGGCAGGGCCCGGCGCGCATTGCCCTGCCGTTCCAAACCATCGAGACGGTGAACGAAAGCGCGCAGGACCGGCAGCGCACGCTTGAACTCTTCGCTATAGGGCGGGGGAGGGGCAGTGCGGCTACTGAACGATGAGGGTGACGTTGGTGGAATGTGTCAAGCCGCCGCCAGTAAAGAGCTGACGCGGCAACCGGCGTTTCGCGCGGCGGGGCGGTTCGCCTTCACTCGTAGCGCAGCGCCTCAACCGGATCGAGGCGCGCGGCTCGCAGAGCCGGAGCAAGTCCGCTGAGCAAGCCCACCAGCATCAAGATCAGGGTGGAGAGCAGAAGCGTAGCGAGGGAGATGCGCAAGTGGATGTCACCTTGGCCTGAGTTGTCGTGGTAGAGCGGGCCGAGCAGGGGAATCGTAGGCGCTATGGCAGTCAGAAGATAAGAAAGAATGATCCCGATGGCCCCGCCCGCCAGCGTGAGGGCAAGGGCTTCCGAGATGAATTGCGCCTGAACGTGCCATCGCCGCGCTCCCAGCGCCCGGCGCAGGCCGATCTCGCGCGTCCGCTCATTAACGGACACCAGCATGATGTTCATGACGCCGACGCCGCCGATGCCCAGGGTGAGCGCGCCGACAAAGGCAAGGAGCGCTTCCAGGCCGATCGTGATGCCATCAATAATCGGACGAAATTGCTCGCGCCCCCACATCATGATGGCCTTGGTGTCGGTGGGGGAAAAACGCTGCCGGGCGGCAATGATGGCCAGCACTTGAGCCCTGGCTTTGGCCTCAAAGCGAGGGGCGATCGGCTCAAAGAGCAGAACACTGGCGTAACGAGTGTCCCAGAGGTCGCTCGCGGCGGTAAAGGGAATCCAGGCTGATTCGTCGTCACTGGTGAAATAGTTCGAGAGCTGGATTTTGCGGTGCATGGTGCCGATGACGGTGAACCGCACGCCGCTGATGAGGACCGTGGCGCCGACCGCGGGACGGCCAGCGAACAACTTGTGACGTAGTTGGGCGCCCAGGAACACGACGCGGCGGCGCTCAGCCATATCCGCAGGATTGATCCAACGCCCTTGGCTGGGAATTTCGCTGCGCATTTCGGCATATTGCGGACAAACCCCACGGATGGCCGTTTGGGCCATGCGATTACCGTAGGCAATGGGAAGCCAGCGCACGGTTTCAAGGCAGGCGGATTTGACCAGCGTGGCGCGGGCCCGCACCCAATCCAGATCTTCTCTCTCAAAACGGACCGGCTTGCCGGCGCGCTGGCCTCCCACTTGCTGGCTGGTCTGTCCGGGCCAGCAAACGACGACGCTTTTGCCAAAAGCGTCGAATCCGTGGATCAGCACGGAACGGAAGCCTTGGCCGTAAGCTATGAGGATGGTTACCGCAACGATGCCCCATACGACCCCGAGCATGGTCAGGAGGCTGCGCGTAGGCTGGCGACGAAGGGAATTCCAGGCTTCACCCAAGATGTCGCTTAACATGTCGTCTTTATCCTCCGGCCTCGTATCGCAGGGCCACGATGGGTTCCACGGCGGCAGCGCGCCGGGACGGGTAGAGCGCCGAAAGGATCGCCACGGTCCCGAGCAAGCCAAACGAAAAGGCCGCCGACTGCCAGGAGGGCAGCAGGCCGGCAAAGAAAGGCGCTTTGGGCAAAAGGTCCACGAGCCAGCAGATGCCGAGCGCAGTTCCCATGCCGAGGCCGCCACTCAGAAAAACCACGATCAAGGTCTCAACGAAGAACTGCTGGAGGATGGAGCGCGAGGTGGCGCCGACCGCTTTTCGCACGCCGATCTCCCGTGTCCGCTCGCGCACCGCGACCAGCATGATGTTCATCACGCCAATGCCGCCCAGGCCCAGGGAGACCAGGCCGACGGCTCCGAGAAAGATCTTCATGCCGTCGGTCATGCGGCGGAAATCCTTCGCATCCTCGACCGTGTCCCAGATCGAAACAGCCTCCCTATCCCGCGGGTCGAAATGATGAAGGCGCGCCAGCGCGGCGCGCAGCTCCGAACGGCAGGCATTATCGAGCGCATAAGATCTTGGAGTGACCAACAGATCGTTCAGGGTGCGCGGCTCATTAGGAGGCTTGCGAGGAAAGTCGCGCTGCATCGAGCTGAACGGGACATAGACTTTGGTCACGTCCATCCCATCGTAGCTGCTGTCCTGGTCTTTGTAGCGCATGACGCCGATGACGCGATAAGGGATGCCGTTGAGGTCAACCCTCCGGCCCACGGCGGAGCGGCCAGGAAAGAGCTGGCTGTTGATTTGGCTGCCGAGGAAGGCGACGCGGACGGCTTGCGCCTGGTCCGTCCAATTGTAAAACCGCCCTGCGGCGATGGAGATGCTGCGAATTTCAGCGAATGGCGGAAGCGACGCCGCGACCTCAGCCGTAGCGCTGTTGTAAGCGCTCTCGACCCGAACGTCGGAACGAGTCAGTTCCGGCAATACATCCTGGCAGGCGGGAAGCTGACCTTGCAACGCGAGATAATCGGTGTCGCGCCAGTGGACGGGCCGGCCGGCTCGCATGCCGCCCGCCTGCAGGCTAGTGCGGCCGGGAAAAACGATCATGATGTCTTTGCCCAGAGTCGCCGCGTCTTCTTCCTGGCCAACTTCGAGTCCCTGACACGCGGCCACCATCAGAATGATGGAGATCATTCCCCAGGCGATGCCGAACATGGTGAGGAAGGTGCGAAGTTTGTGGGCCCAGAGCGTCCGAAGCGTGTCACTGAGAAGATCCTTAAATACCATGCGGACATCCTGGCGGGAGCGGTGAACGTTCCACTACGAATTATGAATCAAGCGGATCGCTCTCCATCCTTAAGCGACGTACCCTCAAGTCCGCTATCATCCAACCTCGTTACGTGTGGTCTGCCGCGCCGCTCACTGGAGGATGATCTGTTGCCCTCGCTTGAGGCCGGACAGCACCTCCGCCTTGATTCCATTCGTAATGCCGACCTGGATGGGAGCCTTTTGCCAGCCGGTCTCGGATTGGGCGTCAGGGATCTCGGCATAGGTTTTCTTCTGGGCGTTGTAGAAGACAGCGGCCTCGGGAATCAACAAAACGTGGCGGTCTTCCCTGATGATCAACTCGGCATTGGCGCTCATATTCGCTTTCAGTTCGCCAATCGGGTTCAAGATCGAAACGCGAACTCGAAACGTGGTGACGTGGTTCTTTTCCACTCCCAAGGGCGAAATTTTGGTGACTTTGCCCATGAAGTGGCGGTTCTTGAAGGATTCGACGCTGATGCGCGCCGGCTGGCCCACATAGACCTTGCCAATGTCCTCCTGATCCACTTTGCCGCGGACATAGACGGTGCTCATGTCGCCGAGGGTCATCAGGAGGGTCGCTTGGGAACCGAGAACGAGGATCGAGCTGACGGCGTCCCCCACCTCAACGTCGCGCGAGAGGACGATGCCATCCATCGGGCTGACGATGGTGGCATAGCGAAGGTTTTCCTGGGCGCTTTCGAGCGCGGCTTTCGCCTGAGCGACTTGGGCCTTGGCGCGCACGACTTCCGCCTGGCTAACGGCCACGTTGCGGCGGGCGGACATCTGTTTATTGACCGCGAGCTGGTAGGCTTCCTCGGCGCTGTCCAGCACGGAGGCGGCAATAATGCCATCGGCGGCCAGCTTGCGGTCGCGCTCAGCCGCCGTTTTGAGAAAAGGAACGTCGGGTCCTTCCGCGTCCACCAGGTTGCGCTGGTAAGTGGCCTTCGCCGATTGGACGGCGGCCTCGGCAGCCTGGAGATTGGCGCGCGCTTCATCCACGTCGGCCCGCAATTGTTCTCGGTCGAGCTCCACCAGCACTTGGCCCTGCTGGACGCGGTCGCCGTAGTCCACATAAATTTTCTTGACGATGCCGCTGGCTTTCGATTTGATTTGAACTTCGGCGAGCGGCTCGATCTTACCCGTCGCCACCACGGACTCGGCAATGTTCCCGCGCTCTACGCTGGCCAATTTGGAGGGGGAGAGGGTGTGTTTGGGACGGAGGACGCTGGAGAGGCCAAAAATCGAAGCCGCCAGGACCAGAAGGATGATCCCGGCGATGACCCAGCGACGGCTTTTATGGGAGCGATGATTGTTGGCCACAGGGTTTCCTTCCGCGCCTCGGATTCATCTCCTATTGCTTCCTTCTATTCTCTGTTACGCGCCGAGCCGTCGAGAAGTTCCCCAAAACCTTTCAAGCGGGGCGAGGATCCCGAGTTGTTTTTAGCCCGGCCCCGTCATGGCTCAATGGTTGGACGCGGGGACGAGTAAACTGTCATCAGGGCCGGAGAAACGAGGCCCGGCAGGAGCGAATTCCAAGCGGCATGAAACTCGATCGCCGAGAATTCCTGGAATGGAGCGCAGTTGCGGCTGGGACGGCGGCGTCCACCGGCCTAAGCGCAACCGAGCACGGCTCGAAGCCCCTCGAACGGCAGGGCGCGCCGAAGAGGGTTTTGATTCTCGGGGCGGGATTGGCGGGGCTGGCGGCGGGCTTTGAGTTGACGCGCGCCGGTCATGATGTGACCATCCTCGAAGCGCGCCAGCGTCCGGGAGGGCGCGTGCTGACGATCCGGCAACCGTTTGCCGACGGGCTCCATGCGGAGGCCGGCGCGATGTGGGTGCCGGCGACCCACGATTGGACGCGGAAGTATCTCCGCCTCTTTCACCTGCCGCTGGGAGGAGACAATGAGCTTCGAGGCTCGATGGTGCGCTGCGTGCTCGGGCATCGAGTAGTTGTTCCCCCTAGCGAAAAAACGCATTGGCCGCTGCTCCTGACACCCGAAGAACGTAGGCTGGGGCTGCCCGGGATGCGGTGGAAATATGTTCAGTCGGCGGCGAGAAAGATTGGAAATCCAACCAAGCCGGGCTGGCCCGCGCAGGCCTTGCGCAAGTATGACCAGATGAGCTTCGCACAGTTTTTGCGGAGCGAAGGGGCATCGGCGGCGGCCGTGGCGCTGCTCAGCCTTGAAGAACACTGGTGGGGCGACGGCCCGGACCAGGTTTCGGCTCTGCTCGTCCTGCGCAATCAAGCCCTCTATCCCTACGGATCTCCTTGGTTCACTATCCTCGGCGGGAGCGACCGGCTGCCCAAAGCTTTTGCGTCGCGACTGGGCAAGAGAATCCGTTATGGCGCCGAGGTGGTTCGTATCGAACAGGATTCGAGGCAGGCTCGAGTTGTGATCCGGCGCGGAGCGAACGCGGAAACTCTAGCGGCGGACAGAGTGATTTGCACGCTTCCCTTCTCTGTCTTGAAAAATATTGAGGTAAGGCCGTCGTTCACGCCGGGGAAGCAGAAAGCGATTCAAGAGCTTCCCTATACTTCAGTATCGCGTGTCTTCCTTCAATCCAAAGAACGATTCTGGCGCCAGCAGAAGCTCACGGGTTTCGCGATGACCGATTTGCCGATCATGGACATCTTTAATTCCACTTTCAATCAGCGCGGCCGCCGCGGCATTCTGGCCACTTATACTTGCGGGCCGCAGGCGCGGTACATCGCGCGGCTTCATCCGGAAGAAAGAATCGAATTTGCGCTTGAGCAAACTTCGGCGATCTTTCCCGAGGCGCGGGAGAACTTTGAGGTGGGAGCGTCGGTTTGCTGGGACTTGGAACCTTTCTCGCGCGGGGACTATTGCTGGTTCCGGCCAGGCCAGATGTTTTCGCTGGGGCCTGAAATTGCGCGGTCGGAAGGGAGAATTCACTTTGCCGGCGAGCACACCTCGGCTTGGCCGGCGTGGATGCAAGGCGCGCTGGCCTCCGGGTATCGAGCTGCCCAAGAGGTCAATGAAGCCGCTGGGTGAGCGTTGCAGGAACCTTGGCGGCAATTTAGTTCGAGACGATGGGAATCCAATTCGAAATCATAGCGCGCGATGGCGGGTCGGCGGCGCGAGCCGGGCTGCTTCAGACGGCGCACGGCGCGGTCGAGACGCCGGCATTCATGCCGGTGGGAACCGCGGCCAGCGTGAAAGGTATGGGGCAGGGGCAGCTCGAGGAGATGGGCGCGCAGATTATCCTCGCCAACACCTACCATGTTTATCTTCGCCCCGGCCACGAAATTGTCCGAGAACTGGGCGGTTTGCACGGATTTATGGCGTGGCCCGGTGCGATTCTGACGGATAGCGGGGGCTTCCAGGTGATGAGCCTGAAGGAGCTCAGCCGCGTGACCGAAGACGGCGTCTGGTTCCGATCGCACCTGGACGGCTCATCCCACTACTTATCGCCCGAGCGGGCTGTGGAGATCCAGCTTGCGCTGGGCGCGGATATTCTGATGACCCTCGATGATTGCGTGGAATACCCGGCCAGCGAGGAAAGTCTGCGGCGAGCCGTGAAGCTGACCAGCTGCTGGGCGCATCGCTCGAAGCAGTTCTTTCAGGAGCGCCTCGGGGATTCGCCGCATTCATCGCTCTTTGGCATTATCCAGGGCGGCACCGACCGAGGGTTGCGCCGGGAGAGCGCGGAAGAAATCATGGAGGCCGGTTTCGACGGGTACGCCCTGGGAGGGCTATCCGTCGGTGAGCCCAAGGCTCTGTCTTACGACACGGCTGAATCCACCTTGGCGCTGCTCCCGACGGGCTGCCCGCGCTATTTGATGGGCGTGGGAACTCCAGAGGACTTGGCCGAGGGCGTGGCGCGAGGAGCGGATTTGTTTGATTGCGTGATGCCGACGCGCAATGCCCGGAATGCGTGCGTTTTTACCTCGGAAGGGAGGCTGGTGATCAAGAACGCGCGATACGCCCGGGACGCGGGCCCGCTCGATCCAGCCTGCCGGTGCGCCGTCTGCCGGCGCTATTCCCGCGCCTATATCCGTCATTTGTTTGTGGCGCGTGAGATGTTGGCGGCCATGCTGGCCACTTACCACAATCTCTGGTTTTACCTTGACACCATGCGGGAAATCCGGCAGGCTATCGTTTCCGGGAAGTTTCAGGATTGGCTCGCAAGGATGCGGGCTCGAGGCCCAAGAATCGAGATTGGCTGGAGGGAGGAGCGACTGAAAGGTCGTTCACCCTCGCGGGATGTGTGTTATAGAGATTTTGGAAGAAATCTTTGACGCACACCTGGAGGGTGAACGATG
>JAKAWO010000045.1 GCA_021827255.1 Acidobacteriota bacterium
CCGCCGCCGCTCGCGCCGGGGTCGCGCGCCGCGGCGGAAACGGCCAGCGATCCGTCCGCCGATGGGAGCCGCTCGCGCCGGGTCGGACCGTCGCCTTCCTTCGATGTCACGGGAAACTCCGCGGGAGGAGTCGCCTCCGGCCTGAACCTGCGACCTCATCGCGGCGAGCCCAGGCGGCCTTCGTAAACTCGCGGTTCATGCGGGCGATGTTTTCCAGCTCGATGCCCTTGGGGCAAACGGCTTCGCACTCCCCGTGATTGGTGCAGGCACCGAAGAGTTCGGCTTGCATCCGCGCCACCATGCTCAGGGCGCGGCGCCGGCGTTCCGGCTGCCCCTGGGGCATATGAGCGAGGTGAGAAATCTTTGCGGAAGTGAAAAGCGCCGCCGAAGCGTTGGGACAGGCGGCCACGCAGGCCCCGCAGCCGATGCATTGCGCCGCGTCCATGGCCAGGTCGGCCTTTTGCTTATCAACCGGAAGAGCGTTGGCCTCCGGCGCGCCGCCGGTGTTTACGGAAATATATCCGCCCGCAGCAATGATCCGGTCAAAGGCGCTGCGGTCCACCATGAGGTCTTTGAGCACGGGGAAAGCCTTGGCGCGCCACGGCTCGAGCCACAATGCCTGCCCCTCCTTGAAGTGCCGCATGTGCAACTGGCAAACCGTGGTGCCGCGCTGAGGGCCGTGGGCCACGCCATTGATCATGAAGCCGCAGGAGCCGCAAATCCCTTCCCGGCAATCGTGGTCGAAGGCTACCGGGTCTTCATTTCGGGCGATCAGCTCTTCGTTGAGCACATCCAGCATTTCCAGAAACGACATGTGTTCGTTGACGTTTGAGACTTCATACCGCGCCATCTTGCCGGGGCTCTCCCGGCTTTTTTGCCGCCAGATATGGAGGATAAGTTTCATGGTGTCACTCGCCCGCCGGCCGCGCTTCGGCTCGGCTCCGCCGTAAAGCGCCGGCCGCCCGTCGGCGATTACTTGTAACTGCGCTGGGCCAGATGCACGTATTCGAACTCGAGCGCTTCGACGTTGCGGATCGGCGGAGCATTCTCGCCCGCGTACTCCCAGGCGGCGACGTGAGCGAATTTTTGGTCGTTGCGCAGCGCCTCGCCCTCCGTCGTCTGATACTCCTCGCGGAAGTGCGCGCCGCAGGATTCCTCGCGCTCGAGCGCGTCGCGGCAAATCAATTCTCCAAGTTCCAGAAAATCGGCCACTCGCCCGGCCTTTTCAAGGGCTTGGTTGATTGCTTGCTCTTCGCCGGTGACCTTGACGCTTTTCCAGTACGCTTCGCGGAGGGCGCGGATTTTCTCCAGCGCCGACTCAAGCCCTTGCCGGTTTCGGGCCATGCCGCAATCCTCCCACATCCAATGGCCGAGCTCGCGGTGGAACGAATCCACGCTGCGATTTCCCTGCAGGGAGAGCAGACGCTGGAGACGGTCTTCGACGCCGCGCCGCGCCGACCGGAACTCCGGATGATCGGCGGTGACGCCGTCGCCGGCTTTCCCTCCGGCGAGAAAATGTCCCAGCGTGTAGGAAATCACGAAATAACCGTCCGCCAGACCCTGCATCAGGGCGCTCGCGCCTAAACGGTTGGCGCCGTGGTCGGAAAAATTGGCTTCGCCCAGCACGAACAATCCGGGCAGGGTGCTCATCAAATGGTAATCCACCCACAGCCCGCCCATCGTGTAATGGGCGGCGGGGAAAATCCGCATCGGAACCGCGTAAGGATCCTCGCCGGTGATGCGCTCGTACATTTCGAACAGATTGCCGTAACGTTCGGTGATGGTTGTTCTGCCGAGACGCCGGATGACGTCGGCGAAATCAAGATAGACGCCGCGGCCTCCGGGGCCCACGCCACGCCCCTCGTCGCAGACGCGCTTCGCGGCGCGCGAGGCGATGTCGCGCGGCGAGAGATTGCCGAAAGCGGGATAAATCCGCTCCAGGTAATAATCGCGTTCGTCTTCTGATATCTGATGGGGCGGGCGAGTGTCGCCCCTTTGTTTCGGAACCCAGATGCGGCCATCATTGCGCAAAGATTCGCTCATCAAGGTGAGCTTCGACTGGTACTCCCCGCTCACGGGAATGCAGGTCGGATGAATCTGGGTAAAGCACGGATTGGCGAAGGCGGCGCCTTTTTTGTAAGCCCGCCAGGTCGCGGTGGTGTTGCATCCTTTGGCGTTGGTCGAAAGGTAAAAGACATTGCCGTACCCCCCCGTAGCCAGAATGACGGCGTCGGCGGCGTGGCCCTCAATCTCCCCGCTCACCAAGTCCCGCGTGACGATGCCGCGAGCGCGCCCTTCGATCACTACCAGCTCCAGCATCTCATGGCGGGGAAACATCCGCACCCTGCCGTCTTTGACCTGCCGCTCCAAGGCTTGATAGGCGCCCAGAAGAAGCTGCTGGCCGGTCTGGCCGCGCGCGTAAAATGTCCGGGAGACTTGCGCCCCGCCAAAGCTGCGATTGGCCAGCAAGCCGCCGTATTCGCGGGCGAAAGGAACTCCTTGAGCGACGCACTGATCAATAATGTTGGCGCTGAGCTGCGCCAGCCGGTAAACGTTGGCTTCACGGGAACGGAAATCCCCCCCCTTCACCGTGTCGTAGAACAGGCGGAAAACTGAGTCGCCATCATTCGGATAATTTTTGGCGGCGTTGATGCCGCCCTGGGCGGCGATGGAGTGGGCGCGGCGCGGCGAGTCCTGGTAGCAGAACGCGTCCACGTCGTAGCCGAGTTCGCCCAGCGAAGCCGCCGCCGAAGCTCCGGCGAGACCGGTTCCTACCACAATCACCCCGTATTTGCGCTTGTTGGCGGGGTTGACGAGCTTCATCTCGAATTTCGCGCGGTCCCACTTCTGCTCGATGGGACCGGACGGAATGCGCGCGTCAAGTTTCATGGGTCAATCACCGGACGAGGCCCGTCATCACCGCCAGCGGGATAGAACAAAATCCCGCTCCAATCGCGATCGCCAGCGCGACCGACGCCTTTTTGAGCATGGGCGTGTAACGCGGATGCGCCAGGCCCACCGACTGGCACATGCTCCAGATTCCATGATAGAGGTGAAAAGCCAGGCAAGCGTTCGCGAAAATATAGAAAATCGCCACCCCGGGATGCTCGAAATCCGCGACGACGTTGTGAAAAACATTCCCCGATTGGAAACTTGGGTTCAGCGTTCCAAACGTCAAGTCCAGCAAGTGGTATATCACGTAAAAGAAAATGATGGGCCCGCTCCACACCATCGTCCGCGAGGCGTAACTCGAGGCGATGGGAGTGTACTTAACGTAGCCCGTAGTTCGCGCCTCCAGCTTATTGAGAACGGTCAACTGCCAGGCGGCGACGATGTGCAGAATCACCGCCACGAGCAGCAATACGCGCGCTCCCCAGAGCAACGCAGGCAGCGCGCGAAGGTGGGCCGCATAGTCGTTGAGCAGGCGTGTCCCGTTGGCTTCAGGCGGAAAATAAATCAACAAATTCGCGGCCAGGTGGAAGACGATGAATACGAAAAGGATGAAGCCAGTTACCGCCATCACAACCTTTTTGCCGACGACTGAACGGTAAAAGCCGACGGTTTGCTTTGCCTCTTCCGTTGTGGCGACGCTGGTCAACGCGCTCTTGGCTCCCTCGATAGGAAAGTCAGCTTTCCTTCTCTGCATGACAGGCTGGTTAATCTTCAGCCGCCTCGGACCGGCACGGCGAATGCTTTATGCTATCGCATCTGATGGTCGGCGCGCAAGCTCGCAAACAGCTTGAAGCAGGGCTGTGTCAAAGTCTCAGAGCTGGTTCGTCCACTTCACCCCGAGGCCGGCGCCCGTTTGACGGCGGCTTTCTTGCCTCCTTCCCACTTCCCCCGAATGGAGAATCTTCCCATGATCGACCTCAATCGGCTCCCCTTAGACGGCGAAGGCGGACTCATCGAACTGCTGCGCACGGTGAAGGATCCCCGCCAACGGCGCGGCGTGCGTCATCCCTTGGTCACGGTGGTGGCGCTGGCCGGAGCGCGCAGCTTCAAGGCCGTGGCGGAATGGGCGAAAGACTTGACCCGCGACACGCTGCGACGCCTGGGCTCCCAGCGCTGGACCGCTCCTTCCGAACCCACCCTCCGGCGCGTCCTGCAGAAGCTCGACGCCGAGCGTTTCGATGCGGCCATTGGGCGCTGGTTGCTGGAGCAGTGCGCGGTTCAGGGCCCAGCCCTCAGTGTGGATGGCAAGACCCTGCGCGGAGCGCGGGATGCCGATCAACTCGCGCCCCACTTGCTCAGCGCCATCCTGCATCAGGAAGGCCTCGTCGTCGCCCAGCGGGCCGTCGGAGAGAAGACCAACGAAATCCGCGAGCTGCCTTGCTTGCTCGAACCGCTGCCCCTGGCAGGCGCCGTGGTCACCGCCGATGCCGAACCTACCCAGCGGGAGACGACGAATCTGGTCACGGGCGAATGGCGCACGCAAACCGCTTACGGCCTCACCAGCCTGATCCCGGGAAAAGCCAGCCCGGCTGCGCCTCGCCGGAGCCCTCAACATCGCCGCCGCTCTGCGCTTTTGCGCCCACCGTCAGCCCCGACCTTTGCGTCTGATCGGCCTGGCGAGTGCCTGATCCCAGACGCCCGCACGCCCGGATCAAGGATCGGCGACCGGACCGGCGAGGGGAGGGGTTGGCGGTGCGGCCGCAAGGCGGGAGCTTCCGGCATGCCCAGAAATTCCCCAAAGAACCAGCACTCTGAAAGCAACTGATGTTTCATTACTTCCTCGACGGAACTCGATCTCGGGTGTGGCGGGAACGTAAGATAAGCTTCGAGCTTGATCGGCAATAACCTTTGCTGTAATTTGTTCATCGCAGTCCACCTTGCGGGTGTCGCGTTTTTCAATCCCAAACTTCTTATAACACTTCACCCCACAAGGTGTTCTGCTTTTTCTGCCTTCCAAAATCCCTTGGTCTCGGTGACAGAGATCACAAGGGGTGGTGACGGCGGTGGCATCGCGCGCGCCGCGCTGTGCTACGCTGGCAGGTGGGGCGTCGTGTTTGCCGGAAGTTGCGCCCCGGTGGGTGACCTTGAAGCCGAAGCCTTCCAACCGCCTGGAATCCGCTCACGATGTGCTGCGCGGCCGCGCCCATCCGCTCGACGTTTTTTTCTCGCCCGGCACGGTGGCAGTGATCGGCGCCACGGAGAAAGCGGCGAGCGTGGGCCGCACGCTTTTCTGGAACCTGATCACCAACCCGTTCGGCGGAACGGTTTTCCCCGTCAATCCTAAGCGGTCGCATGTGCTGGGGGTCAAAGCTTACCCGAAGATCAAAGACGTGCCGGAGACGGTGGACCTGGCGGTGATTGTGACCCCGGCGGCGTCCGTGCCCGGCGTGGTGGCGGAGTGCGTCCAAGCCGGCGTCAAGGGTGCCGTGGTCATTTCCGCCGGCTTCAAAGAACAAGGCGCGCGGGGCGCCGAACTGGAGCGCCGGATGCTGGCGGAAGCACGGCGTGGCAAGCTCCGCATCATCGGCCCGAATTGCCTCGGCGTGATGAGCCCGGTCTCGGGCCTCAATGCCACTTTCGCCGCCACCATGGCGCGGCCCGGAAGCATCGGCTTTATCAGCCAGAGCGGAGCGCTATTGACGGCCGTGCTCGATTGGAGCCTTCGCACCCTGGTCGGCTTCAGCGCCTTCGTTTCCATCGGCGCCATGGCGGACGTCGGCTGGGGAGATTTGATAGATTATCTGGGGGACGACCCGCGCACGCGCAGCATTATTCTCTACATGGAGTCCATCGGCGACGCGCGCGCTTTCCTTTCCGCTGCCCGCGAGGTGGCGCTCTCCAAACC
This sequence comes from Acidobacteriota bacterium, assembly GCA_021827255.1. Lineage (GTDB taxonomy): Bacteria > Acidobacteriota > Terriglobia > UBA7540 > UBA7540 > JAKCCV01. The sequence continues at coordinate 5,798 of JAKAWO010000045.1, forward strand.
CATCATCGTGATCAAAGCGGGGCGCAGCGAAGCCGCGGCGCGCGCCGCGGCTTCCCACACGGGCACGCTCGCCGGCAGCGACGACGTCCTGAACGCCGCCTTTCGCCGCTCGGGCGTGCTGCGGGTGCGGAGCATCGGTGATTTGTTTTCGATGGCCGATGTCCTCTTCAAGCAGCCGAGACCCCGTGGGCCGCGCTTGGCCATCCTGACCAACGCCGGAGGTCCGGGCGTCCTCGCCACGGACTCCCTCATCGCCGCAGGGGGCGAGTTGGCCTCCCTCGCGCCGGAGACCGTGGAGGCACTCAATAAGATATTGCCGGGCGAGTGGAGTCACGGCAATCCCATTGATGTTCTCGGCGACGCCTCCGCGGAGACTTACTCCCAGGCGGTGGCGATCGCCCAGCGCGACCCGAATACCGACGGCCTGCTGTCTATCCTCACCCCGCAGGCGATGACGGATCCCACCCAGACGGCCGAACACCTCAAGCCGCTTGCCCATCTCAACTCCAAGCCCATGCTCGCCAGTTGGATGGGCGGGACACAGGTGGCCGCTGGCGAAGACATCCTGAACCGCGCCGGGATACCGACCTTCCCCTATCCCGACGCCGCGGCACGAGTATTCCAATACATGTGGGAATACAGCTACAACCTGCGCGGGCTCTATGAAACGCCCGCCCTGCCCGCCGGCTTTGACGCGACCACATCTCCTGGGGCCGCTGCGGCCCGCGTGATGGAGGGAGCGCGAAGTTCCGGCCGAACGCTTCTGACCGAGGTGGAATCCAAGCAGATCCTGGCGTCCTACAACATTCCCACGGTCGAGACGCGGACCGCTTCGAGTGAAGATGAAGCCGTCAAGGCCGCCGAAGCGCTCGGTTATCCGGTCGTCGTCAAGCTGCACTCGAAAACCCTCACGCATAAGACCGATGTGGGCGGCGTCTGTCTGAATCTCAGCGACGCGCGAGCCGTCCGCGATGCCTATCGCGCCATCGAATCTTCGGTTCGCGCCCGCGCCGGCGAGGAGCACTTCCAGGGCGTGACCGTCCAGCCGATGGTCCGGCGGGAAGGCTACGAACTGATCGTTGGCTCGAACCTTGACCCGCAATTTGGGCCTGTGGTGCTCTTCGGAGCCGGCGGACAATGGGTGGAAATCTTTCAGGATCGAGCGCTGGCGCTGCCGCCGCTCAACAGCACCCTGGCGCGGCGCCTGATGGAGCAAACCCGCATTTACCGCGCCCTCGGAGGGGTGCGGGGCCGGCCTCCCGTGGACTTGGCCGCGCTCGAGCAACTTCTGGTGCGCTTCAGCGACCTGGTGGTCGAGCAGCGATGGATCAAGGAAATTGACATCAACCCGCTTCTGGCTTCGCCCGAGGGGCTCGTGGCGCTCGACGCGCGCATCATTCTGCTGCCGACGGAAACCCGCGACGACCAGTTGCCGCGGCTCGCCATCCGGCCCTATCCGGCGCAGTACGTCGCGCCGTTCGTCATGAAAAACGGCGAGACGGTGCTGATCCGTCCCATCCGCCCCGAGGATGAACCGCTGATGGTGCAGTTCCACGCCACGCTCTCCGAGCGCAGCGTTTATCTGCGCTACTTCCACATGATCGCGCTCGACGCGCGCGTCGCTCACGAGCGGCTGGTCCGCATCTGCTTCAACGACTACGACCGCGAGCTGGCCTTGGTCGCCGAGCGCCGAGCGCCCGGAACCGGCCTCCGCGGCATTGTCGCGGTCGGCCGCTTGACGCGCCTCGCCAGCGCGGAAGAGGGGGAATTTGCGGTGCTCGTGGTTGACTCCGTGCAGCGGCTCGGATTGGGTGAAGAATTGGTTCGGCGTCTGGTCGAAATCGGCCGCCGGGAAAATCTGCGCCGCATGACCGCCGAAATGCTCTTTGAAAATCAGGCGATGCGTCACATTGCGGAAAAGCTCGGCTTTGAGCTGGCGCCGGACGCCGAAGCCGGCACCCTCCGGGCCCAACTCGACCTCGCCTGACAGGCGCTCAAGGGCTGGGGAAGAGCGGCTATTCGGCGAACTTATATCCGAGCCCCCGGACGGTAAGAAAATGGCGGGGATTCTGCGGGTCGTCTTCGAGTTTCTGCCGCAGCATCCAGAGGTGAGCGTCCACCGTGCGCGTGAGGGTGGAAGCGTCGTAGCCCCAAACTTCCTGCAGCAATTGCTCGCGCGAAAGCGTGGTTTCCGGGTGCTGGATGAAATAGGTGAGGAGTTCGAATTCGCGCGCGGACATCTCCACCGGCTTGCCGTCGCGCCGGACTTCGGTGCGGCGAAAGTCCACGAGCACGGGTCCAAACCGGAAGGTCGGATTCAATCTGGTTTCGCGGGGCGCTAGGGCGCGGCGCAACAGCGCCTCGATCCGAGCCAGCAGCTCCGCCGGCTCGAAGGGCTTGGCCAGATAATCGTCCGCGCCTAGCTTGAGCCCCGAAACCTTGTCCGCCACCTGGCCGCGCGCCGTCAGCATGATAATGGGAGTGTGAATGCCGCGGCGGCGCAGGGTGCGACAAATCTCAAAACCGTCCTTGCGGGGCAGCATGACGTCGAGGACGATGACGTCGAATTCACCGCCCAAGGCCCGATCGAGGCCCTCCTGCCCGTCGGTCGCGCTCTCGACCTGGTAGCCCTTGCTCGACAGCAAATCCGTCAGCGTTAAGACGAGGCCCGCCTCATCTTCGATGAGCAGCAAGCGATACGGATTGGAAGTTCTTCGTTTGATCGGTCGCCCCCTGCCCCGACGATGGGCGAGATCGCGGCCGCTTGGGTTGCGCGGCCGCCCTCGGGGTCTCGATGGCTTGCCGGAGGCTGTCTTCCCTCCGCCGTCACATTACCCGAGCGACAATCAACGTCATGTCGTCAAAGGGTGCTTCATCGCCGACGTGCTGGTTGACCTCCGCCAAAACTGCTTGGCTCACTCCCTCCGCGTTCTGGCTCCGGTGGCGAAGCAGGGCTTCGAGCAGCCGCTTCGCTCCGAACTCCTCCTGGCGCCAGTTGAGAGCGTCCGGGATGCCGTCGCTGAAGATGGTGAGCCAATCGCCCGGCTCGAGCTCGACGGCTTGGCTCCAAACCGGAATCTCCGGGAAAAGCCCGACGGGCGTGGTGGCGGAGCGCAGGCAAGTGCAATCCTCCGGCGAGGTTGCGCCCCGACGCGCCAGGAAGGCGGTCTCATGTCCGGCGCTTGCGTAGGTGAGCCGCCGCGAAACATCGTCATAAACGCCGTAAAACAGCGTCGCGAACCGCTCCGGGTCGGTGGCCTCAAAAAACAATCGGTTGCACTCCGCCACCACGCGCCCGCTTTGGTCGCCGAAGACCGGCGCGTGAGTGCGAATGCAGGCATGCACGGACGCCATCAACAAAGCCGCGGACATTCCCTTGCCGGAAACGTCCGCCACGACCAGGCCGAGTTTGCCGGCCGCCGGGACGAGGAAATCGTAATAATCGCCGCCAATCCGCTGCGCGGGCTGGCAAAAGCCCGCGTAGTCCAGCGTCTGGGTGGGCGGGCGGGTTTGAGGCAAAAGCCGCTGTTGCACCTCAGCGGCCATGCGAATCTCCCGGCCGAGCTGAACCCCCTCGCGCCCCCATTCCTTGCGGTGGCGGAGCGCGGCGCGGATTCGCGCCAGCAACTCGCCGGCGGAAAAGGGCTTGGCAATGTAATCGTCGGCGCCCAGGTCCAGGCCCAGCACACGGTCGCGCTCTTCGCCGCGCGCCGTCAGCATGATGATCGGCGTCTGGACGCCCTCGCGGCGCAATCCTTTGCAAATGTCAAACCCGTCGCGGCCAGGAAGCATGATGTCCAAAATGATCAGGTCGAACGCGCCCTGGCTCGCCAACTGAAAGCCCCGAATGCCATCCTCAACGTTTTTCACTTGATAGCCCTGGCTGGCCAGTAAGTCGGTGAGGGTCATCACCAAGCCGGGCTCGTCTTCGATCAGCAGAACTTCGGGTGAGGATGGCATGGCGGAATCAGGCCGCGTCCCCGGGGCCCGCCGGGACGACCGGCAAGTGCAGAACGAATTTTGCCCCTCGGCCCTTCGCGCTTTCGACCGTCACGCGCCCGCCATGAGCTTCCAGGTGGCGCTTGAGAATGCCCAGGCCCAAGCCGGTTCCAGGGACCGCCGACGCCAGCACTTGCTTGCCGCGGTAGAATGGCTCAAAAATGTGGGGCAGGTCGGCCGAGTCAATTCCCGGTCCGTGGTCGGCGATGGAAATTTGGACTTCTGGATTCTTGCCGTTCGCCGCCGTTTCCGCCCGAATTCCGATCCATTTTCCATCGGCGGCGTACTTCAAGGCATTGGCGAGCAGGTTCTTGATGCCGCTCTCGAGCGAAGCCGGCTCGGCAAGAACGCGCGGCATATTTTCAGTCACCTGTTTTTCGACTACCCAGCCTTTCTGGCTGAAGAGGGGCAAGTACTCAGCGAGCGCCTGGTCAATCACCCCGGAGGCCTCGGTGGGCACGGCCTCGCGGCTTTCGCGGCCGGATTGAATGCCGGCATAGCTCAGCACTTGCTCCACCATGTCGGCCAGGCGGCGCGCTTCGTTCTGCACCAGCGAGCCGTATTGCTGGATGCGGCCGGGCTCGCGGACAATTCCACGGGCGAGATTGAAGCCCGCCGATTGAATTGAGGCGAGCGGCGTCCGAAACTCGTGGGAAACCCCGGCGACGAATTCCATCTCGCGGCGCGCCAGCTCGCGCGACCGCCGCGTGGTGACGACCAGCGAGCCCATGCTCCAGGCCAGCAGGAAGAGCGCGCCGAAACCCATCAGCAGATTCCGGTGGCGCGACCGAGCCACCAGAGCTTCAATCGAGCCGGCCTTGTTGCGCGCCACCAGCACCCAGACGCCGCTCGCGCGCTGAAGGAAGGCGAGAGGGTTCACCATCGCCATCCGTTCGGGCGGCAGCGGACGCAAGCGGACGACTCGCGCGACCGGCGGCGAGCCCGGAGCCGGGCGCGCCTTCGATAAGAGCCGGACAAAGCGCGGGCCAAACACCTCATTGGGAGTGAACAACGGCAAGGCGGCGTCCGGCCGGGCGACGGTCTCGACGGTGAGGGCCGGATCCGTGCGGTAAATCACTCGCGGCGGATTCCCGGTCACCACCGCAACCCGGTAATCGGACAAACCGTTGCGCCCAAAGGTTCGTTCGACTAGGCTAGGCAGAAATTCACTCTCCAGATAATGGGTATCGAGCTCGAGAAAGCACCAGCCGGTCAGGTGGATGGGATGCGAAGATCGCGGGGCGCGCGCTGTGACCACGTAGCCTGCGTTTGCCGGCCCGCCAGAGGCTATGGCGATGGTCCCTTCACTCCTCATGACCGCCGCGTGCCTGGGCTTCGGCGCGCCGGAAGAAAAAAACAGACCGATCTTTTGCCGAAACGATTCCATCAAAGGGATCACGACCACGGGGCGGTCGCCGTCCAGCGCGAACGGAGCGCCCGCGAAAATGAACGGGGGTGGAAAATGGCGACGCCGTGTGAGGCCGTTCAGTTGTTTTTGAAACCCGGCCAACGAGGCCGGCCAAGGCTGAGGCTGAAACTGTCCGCTTTGGGAATCCAACCGGGCGAACGCGGGTTTTCCGTGCGGGCCGATTTCCGCCACGCTGAGGCCGTCAATCAACGGCGCGTTGGCATCGGTCGAGCGCCACTGCGAATAGAACGCCGCCAAGTAGGCGTTCAAGCCTTCCGTCGTCCTGACGCGCGGGGCTGGCCGGAAGGTGGACCGGATCTCGAACAGCGTTCCCACAAAGTCTCCGCGCATGCTGCGCATGGTAGCTCGCAGAAGATGGTGTTGCTGCGCGCGCTCGGCGTCGCTGACGCGATGGATCCAGCGATACACCAGAAAACCCGCCAGCGCCCACCCCACCGCGAAGATGCCCAGGATGAACACGGTCACGCTCGGTTTAACGCGCGACGAAACCATTGCTTATATTATATACCGTTGGCGGGGCTTTCCCACGGATGGAACGGGTTGTTCAAGCAGACTTTACGCCCATTTTACAGGGCTCAGCCGGAGCGGTGCCAGACCCTCCTGCCGCCCGCCAGCACGCGGACCCTACCCTTAATGAACCAGTAAACTAGGCCGGAAAGAGATGCTCAACATCGAAGGGTCCCACGTAAATTTACCTTGACCCAGGGCCGTTTTGAGTAATAATGAACGGCCTTGTCGCGGCCGGCCAATGCGGTTCCCGGGGCCGTTTGCAAATTCACGATGGTGAAGCGCATGGGCCTGCCGCAAGGGTGGAGGGGATGGAACGCACGGTTGACCCCGGAAGCGTGTTGGCCAAGGTCACCCAGCAACTTTCGGCCCTGCAGAAACGCGACTGGGAGCTTTGGCTGATCGTCGTCGGCACCGGCATCTTGGTTCTTGCCGGGTTTTTCGCGATGGCGTTTCCTTCCGCTGTGCTCAATCACGGCGAGTTACACGTCCAGTTCGACGTGTCGAAAGAGCTGTTCCTGGCGTTGATCGCCCTGCTGGTGCTCTTCAATACCTACGTCATCAATCGACGGATCGACTTGCGGCGCACCCGCGAGTCCGTGATCTCAAGCGTGATCCAAAGCGAACTGCTGCGCCTGCAATCCTTCACCGATCCGCTGACCGAAGTTTACAATCGCCGCTCGCTCGACGATATGGCCTCGAAGTACGTCAGCCGGGCGCGACGGCTTGGAAAACCTCTCTGCTTTATGATCACTGACGTGGACAACTTCAAGCAAGTCAACACGCGCTTCGGCCATCTGACGGGGGATTTCCTGCTGGCTGAAATCGCTTCCTTGCTCAAGTCCTCCGTGCGCGGTTCGGACGCCGTCGTGCGTTACGGCGGCGACGAGTTCGCGGTCATTCTGGCCGACGCTCCCCTGGCCGGCGCGGAAATCGTTATCATGCGCATCATCAAGCTCGTCGAGGAATGGAACCGCGCCGGTCAGCTTCCCGGCTACGACATGGGTTTGAGCATGGGACTGGCGGAATGGTCGGAAGGCAAGTCCCTGGACGACATCCTGAACGAAGCTGACAAGAAGATGTATGCCGTCAAGGGCGAGCACAAGAAGGACGTCCTCGAGCCCAAGCTTCCCCAATCAGAAGTTGAGTGACTCGACGCCCGTAACCTTGCCGGGCAGGGCGCGATAGTCCACCCTCACCGGCCCATCGCGCCAAGGGATGCCCGCCCGACCAACCTTCCCTTAGAAGCTGAACCGGAGCATCAGGTTGATGCTGCGATTGGCTCCCTGGCCGGTGGCGAAAAATCCGCCGGCTAGTGAATTCGATTTGCCAAACAGGGGCGAAGTGAGCGTGCCCACCGGCGTCCCGAGATTCACGATGTTGAAGACGTTGTGCGCCATAATGGCGAAGGTAAGCTGGTAGCGTCGGTTGGCCGCGCCTCCGGGCCGGAAAAAGCCGCCTCGGCCTCCGCTGCCGCTCAGACCGCCGGGGCCAAGACCGCCCCCGTGGCCGTGAAAGTGCCCGCCTCCAAATCCGCCGCCCTCGCTCATCTCTTTCCCAAAGCCAAACGTCCGGCTGAGGCGCAAGTTCACGGAGAAGTTCGACGGGCCGGTGAGATAGTTGATGGGAACCAGGGTTTCGCCCGGTTGGGGCAGCAGGTTGAACACGCCAAACGGGGTCGAAATAATGTTCGGGCCGGTGGCACCCGGAG
>JAKAWO010000046.1 GCA_021827255.1 Acidobacteriota bacterium
TGGCGGACTTGCTGTGGGCTTGGATGTAGTCAACGGCATCCTTGACGGTCTGAATCTTTTCGGCATCCTCATCAGGGATCTCAATGTCGAAAGACTCCTCGAACGCCATGACCAGCTCCACGATGTCGAGCGAGTCGGCTCCCAGGTCGTCCACAAAGTGCGCCGTCGGGGTTACTTCTGCCTCATCAACGCCGAGCTGCTCCACAATAATCTGCTTGACCTTCTCTTCGGTGGATGCCATCAGCCTTCTCCTCCTGAATTACGCGAGGTGTGCCATTTTAACTTTGCTCCTGCCCAGCGTCAAGCTGCACCCCATGCTGTGCCCCATGCTGCAACCCCACGGCCGCCAAAAACTCTACGCGACAGCGAAAATGAGCGCGAATGAGCTTCACGCCTATCCGGTATTTATGCGGTCTTGCTTCGCCATACCCCTCAATCCCTGATGCCGCTGCGGATAGAATGCGACGGCTCTCCCTGCGCCCTCGTCGCGGCCTACTTCCTTCTGAGTTTATCCCTCGCCGCTCACCGACGATTAGGCCATGTACATCCCGCCATTGATATTCAGCACGTGACCCGTGATAAATCCAGCCTCCTCGGACGCCAGGAAGCGGACGCCCAAGGCCACCTCGCGGTCCGTCCCTTTGCGCCCCACGGGAATCAGGCTGAGAATTTTCTTCTGGACGTCCTCGGCAAGGGTTTGGGTCATGTCCGTATCAATAAACCCTGGCGCGACAGCGTTCACGGTGATGTTCCGCCGAGCCACTTCCACCGCCACCGCCTTGGTCAGCCCGATCAAGCCGGCTTTCGACGCAATGTAATTCGCCTGGCCGGCGTTGCCGGCTTGAGCCACGACCGAGGTGATGTTAACAATTCGGCCGTAGCGCTGCCGTACCATGCCCGGGAGAACCTCCTGAATACAATGGTAGGCCCCATCGAGGTTGGTTCGCAACACTGTCTCCCACTCCTCCGGCTTCATCCGGAGCAGCAGGTTATCCCGTGTGATCCCGGCGTTGTTCACCAGGATGTCAATCTTCTTCCAGGTTTCGAGCACTTTCTTCACACCCGCTTTGATAGAGGCGGAATTTGCCACGTCCATCTCCACCGTCACAGCCTTCCGGCCCATCCGCTCGATTTCTCTGGCGACGGCTTCCAGCTTCTCCCGCTTTCGGCTGGCGAGGGCCACCTCCGCGCCCGCTTCGGCCAGCGCCAACGCGCACGCCCGCCCAATGCCTTGCGACGCCCCCGTGATTAACGCCACCCGCCCTTCAAAACCCACGACGGCACCCTCACAACTTGCGAGACGGAACGTCAACCGGCGGGCTCCGCTCGCTGGCCGCTTCTACCGGCTTTTAAGCGCTCCGAGCGTCTCATTTAAGGAGGCGAGATCCTCGACGTGCGCCGACCGCGCTTCTCGATGGATTTGCCGCAGCAGGCCCGAGAGCACTTTGCCCGGCCCGACCTCGATAAACATCTCAACGCCCTGGCTCAGAAGAGTGGCCACCGATTCGGCCCAGCGGACGGGCGCGGTAACCTGGCGCTTCAAGCCGTCGCGCACCGCTTCAGCTTCGCGAACGACCGCCGCGTCCACATTATTGACGAGCGGAACCCAAGGGTCGGCAATCTCCGCATTGTCCAGGTCCGCCGCCAGCCGCTCCGCCGCCGGCTGCATGAGCGCGCAATGGAACGGGGCGCTGACGTTCAGCAGGGCCACACGCTTGGCGCCGCGCGATTTAGCCAGCTCCACGGCTCGCTCGACGGCCGCGCGGTGGCCGGCAATGACGGTCTGGGCGGGAGAATTCAGATTGGCCGGCGAGACGATTTCACCTTCGGCGGCTTCTCCGCAAACCTGCCTGACGGCTTCGGCGTCCAGGCCTAGCACGGCGGCCATCGCCCCCGCGCCCACCGGCACAGCCTCCTGCATATATTCGCCTCGCTTGCGCACCAACTGCACGGCCTCCGGCAAGTTAAGCGAACCGGCCACCACCAGCGCCGAGTACTCACCCAAGCTATGCCCGGCGACGATATCCGGTTTCGCGCCCTTGCTCCGCAAGACTTCCGCTGTCGCCACCGACGTAGCCAGCATGGCCGGCTGCGTGTTGGCCGTGCGTTGCAGCTCCTCGGCCGGTCCCTCAAAGCAGAGCCGCGAGAGGGAAAAACCCAGGGCCCGGTCGGCTTGCATAAACACGTCCCGCGCCACCGGAAAGTGCTCCGCCAACTCCCGGCCCATGCCGGGGCATTGCGAGCCCTGTCCGGGAAAGAGAAATGCGACTCGCGGCACGTCCAGCAACCATCCTCGAAGTTCCGGGAAATCCTCTGGCCTCCGCGCCCGGTGGCGGCGCAACCAGTCTTCTTTGGTCTCCTACCAGCGCATCAGGACGGCGCCCCAAGTCACGCCGGCGCCGAAGGCCGCCATCAGAACCAGATTCCCTTTTTGGATGCGCCCACTCCGCACGCACTCGTCGAGGCAGATGGGGATGGAGGCGGAGGAGGTGTTGCCCAGCCGGCTGATATTCGCATAGACCTTTTCCGGGCAGACGCCCAGACGTTCTCTGACCGCATCGGTAATCCGCTGGTTGGCCTGATGAGGAATGAACAGGTCAATCGCGCGCACGGAAACACCCGCCTGCTCGAGGACCCGCCGGGAAACATCCTCCATGCTCCGCACGGCCACTTTGAACAGCTCGTTGCCGTTCATCTTAATGTAATGCTCGCCTGCGCGGACGGTCTCGCAACTGGCAGGTTTGAGCACGCCGCCCGCCGGAATATAAAGGTGGTCGGCAAAGCCGCCATTGGTGTGCATCTCGGCCGCCAGCATGCCCGAGGGCGCCTCGACGGGACCCAGCACTCCCGCCGCCACGCCATCGCCGAAAATGACGCAGGTGGCGCGGTCCTTATAATCCACATAGCGGGAGAGAATTTCCGCTCCAATCACCAGCACGTGCCGCGCCTTGCGGGTCTTGATGAACTGCTCGGCCACCGTCATGCCGAACAGAAACCCGGAACACGCCGCCGCCAAATCGAACGCGCAGCAATCGCGCGCGCCGAGCTTCGATTGTATGTAGGCGGCGGTTGACGGCAGCGGCATGTCCGGGGAGATCGTCGAGCAGATAATCAAGTCCAAGTCACTGGGCGTAAGGCCCGCCATCTCCAGCGCCTTCGAGGCCGCCTCAACGGACAACGAGGACGTCGTCTGGTCCGGACCGGCCTGCCGGCGCGCCTTGATGCCCGTGCGGGAGGTAATCCACTCGTCAGAAGTATCCACGATCTTCTCGAGATCCTGGTTTGTGATTACCTTCTCGGGCAAGGCGGCGCCTGTGCCCAGGATGCCCGCGGCTATCATGTCTGCTCCTCGGAACTTCTCACAATTTGCTGAGGCCGGCGACGGCGCCGGCTAGCTCACGCTCGATCTTCTCATTCACGCGGCCCTCGGAAAATTCTGCCGCCACCCGGATGGCGTTTTTGATGGCGTGAGCGCTCGAGCCGCCGTGGCAGATGATGCAGACGCCTTTAACACCCAGCAGCGGAGCTCCGCCATATTCCGAATAATCCAGGCGCTTCTTGAAATTCTGGAAGGCTTTCCGCGAGAGGACGTAGCCCATTTTGGAGGGCAAGGTGCTTGAAAGCGCCTGCTTCAACAGGCCCGAAATCGCTTCCACCACGCCTTCGCTGACCTTCAGCGCCACGTTGCCGGTAAAGCCGTCGGTCACAATAACGTCCACGCGCCCGTTGTAAAGGTCGCGGCCCTCGACGTTGCCGATAAAATTGAGCGGAAGCTGTTTCAGGCGCTTGAAGGTCTCGCGCGTCAGCTCGTTTCCCTTGTGCTCTTCTTCGCCGTTAGAAAGGATTCCCACGCGAGGCCGTTCCACGCCAAAAATCACCCGATAGTAAACCTCGCCCATCACGGCGAACTGTTCCAGGTGCAGAGGCTTCGAATCAATGTTGGCGCCTACGTCCACCAGGACGGCAGCCTTCCCCTGCGCGGTCGGGAAGACAGCGGCCAGCGCCGGACGGTCCACCCCTTCGAGCGGTCCCAGCATCAGCTTGGCCGTAGTCATCACGGCGCCGGTATTGCCGGCGCTGATCATTCCCTGGGCCCGGCCCTCGTTCACCAGGCGCGCCGCCACCCGAATCGAGGAATCGCGCTTGCGGCGGAACGCTCGGGCCCCCTGGTCCTCCATGGTGACAGCTTCCGAAGCGTGAACGATCTCAATCGCCTGGCGGGCTGCCCCGCGATGCGCCAACTCGAGCTTCAGCCGGTCCTCGGGCCCAACCAGCAGGACGCGGGCTAACCGCGCCTTGGCGGCTTGGATGGCTCCGTCAATCTCCGGCGTCGGAGCGGCGTCCGTGCCCATCGCATCCACAGCAATGGTTTGCATGGTGTCAGGTCAAGGAATGGATTGCACTCTATCAACCGGCCCCCGCCACCTGCCGGCTCAGAAAAACTATTTCGCTTCTTCCACCAGAATGGCTTCCCGCTGGCGATAGGTGCCGCAATGGGGGCAAACTTGATGAGGGAGCTTGGCCTCATGACAATTCGGGCACTCGGAAAGCGGATGCCTCGCCAGATGGTCATGGGCGCGCCGACGATTCCGCCGCGCCTTAGAGTGCCGTCGTTTGGGATTTGGCATAGCGATTTTCCTGGCGACCCCGGCCCTCGCGCCTCCGGGTCCGCGCGTCATTCCTCCCTTGTTCTATTCTTTCGTAAAGCCCTAACGTCGGGCGGCCAACCCACGGGCGCCGCCAGGAACCCCTTATTCCCACTTGAGCGAAGCAAAGGGTGAGTCGCCCCGCGGTAGCCGGCAGCCACATTCTCTCAGGTTCCGATTCACCCCGCACACCGGGCAAAGCCCCCGGCATTCGGAACGGCAAATCACCTTGCCAGGCACGGCCAGGATGATCTGCTCCGTAACCAAGTCGGCAAGCCCCACGCCTTCGCCGGAGTAAAATCCGACGTCCAACTCGCCTTCAGGAACCTCGATCTCTTCTTCCCGCGGAATGCCGGAAAGCGGCCGGTACGTCAGGTCAAAATCCGGCTCAACGGCCAACTCGACAGGCTCAAGGCAACGGTCGCAGGCCGCGCGGACTCTCGCCGAAATGGCCCCGTGGATGCGAATGTCCCCGCCCGCACGCTCCGCCACCGCCTTAACCTGAACCGGGCTCGACTGCTGGAAATCAGCTCCGTGATAGTCCAACTCCCCGGGCTCGTAAAGCTTGGAAACCACAATGGGGTGGAGCTCCAGCGCCTGGAGCGTAATCAACACCGCCGTCCCCCGGAACTGCACGTCAATTATCATAGGCACAGTGACTCTTGTCAAGAAACCGAGACGTTTGGGGGGGCCTTGGCAGGGGCGAAGGGGGCGCGCCTGCGCCCTGACCGGTCCATGGCTCCCCTACTTCTCGCAGCGTGTGAAGAGCTGGTCGAGCAATTCGAGGGCGAGGTCCATTTCGTCGCGGGTCATGGTCAAGGCGGGCGCAAGCGTGAAGACGTTTTTGTAATATCCGCCCACGTCGAGGACGAGTCCCATTTTGCGGCCGCGGGCGTTCAGGCTGCCGCTCAAGCCCTCGGCAAAGATCCGGTCCGTCAATTCGCGGTCGGGCGTGATGCGGTCGGGCTTGGTGACTTCGATTCGCAAAGCAAGGCCCAAGCCGTCCACCTGTCCGATGGATTGCGGGTGTCGCCGCTCAAGTTCCCGCAGGCCCTTCAAAAAATACGCGCCTTTTTCCCGCACGATGCTTTCGTAATCTTCTTCTTCCAGCATCTTCAGCGTTTCGAGCGCCACCGCGGTGCCGAGCGTGTTCGAGGAAAACGTCGAATGGGTCGAGCCGGGCGGAAACATCTCCGGCGCAATCAGTTCCTCCCGCGCCCACAATCCTGAAATTGGATTCAGGCCGTTGGTCAGCGCCTTGCCGAAAACGATAATGTCCGGAACGATGTCAAAATTCTCAATCGCCCAGAACTTTCCCGTCCGGTAAAACCCCATCTGGATTTCATCGTCCACGATAAGGATTTTGTGCTTCCGGCAAGTCTCCGCCAGGCGCTTAAAGTAATCTTTGGGCGGAATTACGTAGCCGCCCGTACCTTGCACCGCCTCGATGTAAAAAGCCCCAAACTCCGCAGCGCCGGCCTTCGGATCCCAGACGCCGAAGTACTCTGACTCGAAGAGTTTCTCGAACTCCTCCTCGCAATAAAGCCCGCAGGTTTCCGGCTTGAGGCCGTAGATACAGCGCAGACAATAAGGGTAGAAAACGAACTGGGCGCGGTCGCTGAAGTGCCCGTAGCGCCGCCGATAGCGGTAGCTCGAAGTAATGGCCGAAGCGCCGAGCGTGCGTCCGTGGTATCCGCCCATAAACGCGAACATCAGGTTCTTGCCCGTGGCGTTGCGGACCAGCTTGAGCGAGTCTTCGACCGCTTGCGACCCGCCGACGTTGAAGTGGACGCGGCCTTTCACCCCAAAACGTTTTTCGCAATACTGCGCGATGCGCGCCGCTGCTTCCACTTTTTCCGCGTGCAGATACTGGCAAGCGAGTTGCGGCAGCCGATCCACCTGCCGCTTCAGCGCTTCGTTGAGCCGCGCGTTCTTGTAGCCAAAGCTCGCCGCTGAGTACCACATTTGGAGGTCGAGGTAAGGCGTGCCCTGCTCGTCGTAGAGAGTGCTTCCCTCGCAGTTGACGAAAACCTTGGGTGGATCGAGGTAGTGAACCGTGTCGCCGAACGAGCAGTATTTCTTCTCGAGCGCCAGCAGTTCGGCCGTTTTGGAAATCATCTCAATCGCCAAATCGTTTCTCCCCACCCGCCCTGGTCTCCCGACAACCCAACAACCGCCGCGCCGTCCTACCTCACCGGCGCAGGCCTTGGCGCCTTGGCGCCTTCGCGTGAAGCCTTGGTTCCCACCACGCTTTCCAGCTTCGCCTGCACATCGGCGAACGTTTCAAAAGCGCGGCACCCAATCCGTCGCCGCCGGCAATAGCCGAGCAACTGCTTCTTGGCAAACACCACGTCCGCTTCTTCCACCGCAAAGCGGTCGGAGAACCCGTCACCGACAAAGACCACCTGCGAGTTCTCGCCCCGCAAACGTCGCATCGCCGCCGCCTTGCACGTTGCGCAGCCGTGCTCGCAATCCGAATGCGGAAATGACGCCGCCAGGCGCCGACCGGTTGCCTCCAAGTGGCTCGCATAAAGGTGCCGGCCGTTTTCGAGCTGCCCATCTACTCCGGCGCGTTTCAAGATGCGTGAGATCACGTAATCAAACCCGTCGCTCACCACGTAAAACGGAATTCCCTGGCGCTCGGTGAGCTGATAAAACGCGGCAAAAGTTGGGTCGAGCGGAATGGCGTCAATCACCGCGTTCAGTTGTTCCGGCGACGCGTCCACCAGCGCCATTTGCCGCTCCAAACACTCGCGCGAGCCGATGAGGCCCCGCACCCATTCGTCCTCCACCTCGCGCCACATGGGGTGCGCCAGCTCTTCCAGGATGCGGTCCGTCACGTCCGCCTGCGTGATGGTGCCGTCAAAGTCCGAGAAGATCATCGGCGTGGAGTTGTGGAGTCTAGGAGTTGGGGAGTTGGCGAACTCCAACTCCGACGACGGGTCGTTACCATGCCTCACTAGTGCCTCCTGGCCGCAGGGCAGGCCTCGACCGTGTACCCAAGGCGCTGCAACTCGAGATGGGCGCCGGACTTCCCGCCGCTGTGTTGAGCGTGCGGACTCGCTTCCCCCGTCGCGTACTTCCAGGCACGTCCGACAACGTATTTCGCCGACCAATGCCTACCGCGCGCAACTAGGCAGTACTTTGTGGCCCTGTGTTGGCGCGGGACCTTGTCCGGACTGCCAATCTCCTCAAGCGCATTCTCAACCTCCTCGCGCCTTAGCTTCGCCACAACCTTGTCCTCCCAAGCGTCCACGGCCGACGCTCTTCTGCGCGGACCCTTCCCCATGAAAGGCCCTTGCTCAATTCAGACTGCGAACTGACCCTCGCAACCGCCCTTATCTTTCACCATTTAACCTTGCCGCTCATCCACCAGGCGGCGCATTTTCCGGCCTTGCGCCAGGGCGCCCGGCCGATGAAACCTGAACGCCAGCCGGTACATGCCGCACGTGTGGTTCGCCCACATTTCCGGGTAGCGGCTCTCGATGTTCTGGCGCACGGCTTGCTCCACGCGGCTAGCTTCGATGCCGTCGGTCAACTCCATTCGGAACTCCAGCACATCGTGCAAGCCTTCTTGCCGCACCGCCACCTGCCAGTTGGGCGAGATTCCTTCTACGTTGTGCAGCACGTTTTCCAAAATGGCCGGGTGGAGATTCCCTGCGCCCATGACCACCATTTCGTCTCGCCGTCCCTTAACGGCCGAGAGCCGCCGCAGCGTCACTCCACAGGAGCAGGGTTCGGTGATAACCCGCGCCACATCTCGCACGCGGTAGCGAATGAGCGGCATCACACGCCGCCCGAGGGTGGTCACGACGAGCTCTCCGTATCCTTCCGCGTCGGGATCCAAAATCTCAAACAAGAAGTTGAATTCGTCGAGATGATATCCCTGCTGCTCGCGGCACTCCATCCCGCAGCCGCCGCCCATTTCCGTCGAGCCGTAGCCTAGAATGACCGGGGCTTTCCAAACCTCCTGGATGTAGTTTCGATACGCGTCGGTCATGCGGTCGCCCGCCGCCAGAATCAGTTTGACCGGGGCGGCGCCTTCCTTCTCCGCGATCTCGCTCAGGCTAACCAGCCAGGTGGGATCGGCCACAATCACGTTGTAGCGATAGAGACCCAGCCGCGAGTACGTTTCGCGTGGCGCCGGCTTTCCGACCGCCGACGAGAAAGCACCGATCGCCCGGCAGGCGGAAAAAGTGACCCAACTGCTGATCCAGTAGCCGCCATCGAAGGCGCAAACCACCCGGTCTTCGGGCCGCACGCCGTTCTCGTAAAGCGCCGCCGCCTCATACCGCGCCGCCCGCTCGAGCTCCCGGTAATCAAAGTACACGCGCTTCGGCTCGCCGCCGGTTCCCGTCGTCTCGAAGACCGCTTGCGGCTCGCGGCAAAGAAAATCCTCCGGCGGGCGCGACAGCAGGTCTTCCGGCGTCGTAAAAACGCCGCCCAAGTCGGCCGGCCGCCGCACTCGCTCCGGTTGAATTCCTGCTGCCTGGAGCTTGCGCGCCAAGAATTTCTGCCGCTTCGCCGCGTACCCGAACGTTTTCCGGAAACCGTCCTCCTGTATCCGCCGGATCAGCGCCGGCGGCAGCGACTTGCCCAGGCGCGCCAGCCTCGGCACGGAATCACCGATCACCGCCTGCTCCACGAATTGTCGGAGGCTGGTTAGCATCTGGAAATCCTTCGCTTCCGCGAGTCGCTACTCCTCGACTCCACGACTCCCGGACTCCGCTCTCTACATCAAATATGCCGATTCTCCCGCGCGCGAGGGCGGCGCGGCGAGCAGATCAATGAACGTTTCTTTATCGAGCAGCGCCCGCGCCACCTGGGCCACAGCGTGAGCGGCGTCCGGCCGCGCCAGCTCGCGCGCCCGCTGGCTCATGGCCTTCAGGCCCTGGGCGTCTCGAAGCAGGGCGGAGACGGCTTTCGGGACCTTCTTCACCCTCCGCGTCGCGACCGCTGCGCCAAGACCCTTGAGATAATTCAGATGGCGCTCTTCCGGCCCCGGAATCGGGTGCGTCAGAATCATCGGCAAGCCCGCCGCCAGCGCCTCCGACGTCGTCAGCCCTCCCGGTTTGGTGATGAGGAGGTCGGAGGCCGCCATGAGCTCCGGAATGTTGTCCGTCCACCCAAACACGCGCAGATCGAGCGCCAAGCGCCCATGGAGCCTTTCGAGTTTCTCTCGGAGTTCCCGGTTGCGGCCGGCGACGGCCAGCACTTGCAACGGCTGGCCGCACACTTCGAGCGAGCGGACAATCTCATCCACCGGCGCCGGGCCCATCCCGCCTCCCATCACCAGAATCACCGGCCGCCGCGCGTCCAGCCCCAGCGCCCGCAGCAGCTCCGTGCGGTCAAAGCGCAAGGCAAAAGCCGGGTCCACCGGGATGCCACAAGTCACGATGCGGTGCGGTGAGACGCCCCAGCCGGTCAGTTGCCGCTTGGCCTGGTCGCTGCCCACACAGTAGAAATCAATTTCAGGCTGAACCCACGGCGGTTCCGTCTGGAAGTCCGTCTGCACGGCCAGGATCGGCGCATTAAACACGCCCTCCCGCCGCCCCAGCGCGGCAATCTCCGCCGCGCCAATCTCTGTCGCAATCACCAATTGCGGCGACATGGCTTTGAGCTGGCTCAAAACCGCGCGGCAACCGTGCCGGAAAACCCAGGCGGGCGCCGTCGCCCGCTGCCGACGCGCCTGCCGCCGCTCAAATATCCATCGCCACGCCCACGGCGCGCGCCGCAGCATCCACCAGTAAGGCCGCACGTACAGCAACAGAAACCATCGAGTGGCGAAATCGAGCGCGTCAATCGTCCGCGCCTCAATGTCCTCGCCCCCGTCGTAAAGCGCCCGGTGGACTACCTCCGCCGCCCGCAGGTGCCCCGCCCCAATCCCCAGCGATAATATGGCAATTTTCCTCACTCGCATAAACCAATCCGCCCCCTCGGCGTTGCCGCGTCGCAGTGGCAGCCTTCAGGCCGCCATCCCTCCATAATTCTCAGCCCTCTCCCCGACCGCGGGAGAGGGTGGCCGACAAAGGAGGCCGACTGAGGAGTCACGTCCTTACAGCGCAGCACATCCCTGAACGCGGCGCCCCGTATCGCCACTTCCCGGTCGCCCTAAAGGGCGACGCTACGAATCGCCGGCCCTTCTGGTTTCTCTCGCCACTCGTCACTTACCACTTGTCACTGTGGTTTCCGTACCAGGAGCACGGCATTGAGGCCGCCGAAGGCGAAAGAATTGGAAACAGCCACGCGGATCGGCTTTTCCCTCGCCTGGTTGGGCACATAGTCCAAGTCGCACTCCGGGTCGGGCTGGGTGTAATTGGCGGTGGGAGGGATGATGCCGCGCTCGAGCGCCATGACGGTCGCCACCAATTCCACCGCCCCGGTTGCTCCCATCGTGTGCCCGTGCATGGACTTGGTCGAGCTGACGGCAATCCTTCGCGCCCGCTCTCCAAAAACTTCTTTGATGACCCGCGTCTCCGTGGCATCGTTCAACCGCGTTCCCGTTCCGTGAGCGTTGATGTAATCCACCTCGTCCGGAGAGACTTGAGCTTCCTCGAGCGCCATGCGGACCGCCCGCGCGGGCCCAGCCACGGTCGGCTGAGTCATGTGGCTGGCGTCCGAGCTGAGGCCGTATCCGGCGAGTTCGGCGTAAATTTTCGCCCCTCGACGCTTGGCGTGTTCCAGCTCCTCGAGCACCAGGATTCCCGCGCCTTCCCCGATGACCAGCCCGTCGCGGTCGGCTGAAAAAGGCCGGCAGGCCGTGGCTGGATTTCCGTTGCCCGCCGCCAGCACCCGCACCGATTCCCAGCACCGCATCATGCCGTAGGTGATGGGCGCGTCGGCTCCGCCCGCCAGCATGACGTCCGCCATGCCGAATTTGATCAGATGGAAGGCCTCGCCCAGGGCGTGGCCGGAAGAAGAACAGGCCGTCGCCGTGGAGAGCGATGGCCCTTGGGCGCCGTACTCCATGCAGATTTGCGACGTGGCGGCGTTGTGCATGATTTTGGGGATTGTAAAGGGATGGAGCCGTGTGGCCCGCTTGGCGTAAAGATTGTAATAGCCTACATCAAAGGTCGCCGCGCCCCCCATGCCCGTCCCGATCACCACCCCAAACCGCGGCCGCTCCGCCTCGGGAACCTTCAGCCCCGCCGACTCAACCGCCTCGCGGGCGGCGATCAACGCCAGTTGGCTGAAGCGGTCCAGCAGGTCTAAACGCTTCGGGTCAAAGTAATCCGCGGGATTGTAGTCGGAAATCTCCGCCGCGATCTGAACGCTCAGCGAGGAGGGGTCAAATTGGCTGATCCGGCGAACGCCCGAACGCCCTCGGAGGAGGTTTGAGAAAAACGACTCGCGGTCCTTCCCGGTCGAGGTGAAAACGCCCAGCCCGGTGACGACGACCCTGCGCACCGTGAACTCCCTGCTTTGTGAGGATGTCAATTGCTTGCAGCCGGGGTCTCGCCCTTGGCTATCGCCACCAAGTCAGAAATATCCTTGCCCTCCAGGACGCGCGTCAGACTATCCACCACTTGCCGCACGCTCTTCATGTTCTGGGCCACAGCATCTGGAATGTCAATCTTGAACTCTTCCTCAAGCGCGAAAAGAATGTTGACGCCATCCAAAGAATCAATTCCGAGCTCGGCAAAAGTAGAATCTATGGTCACTTTGCAGGGATCAAGGTGCTGCTCCCGGGCGATGATTTCCATGACTTTGTTGGCTACGTCCATCTCGGCTCCTCAAACTTCATTTTAACACCTTCGCCATCTCCTGCGCATCCTCAAGACGGTATTTCCATGGCGCTGCTGGAGGATAACTCCCCCACCACTCGCAGGAGCTCTGAAAGCTGAAAGGGCTTCTCGAGCAGACCCTGGGCTCCTAAGTCCTCGGCGAGCTTCCTGTCCGCCCCGCTGATAAATGAGGACATTAAGATAATCCTTTGTTTTGAACCGTGTTGGCGAATCTTCCGCAGCAGGTCCCACCCCGTGTGCCCAGGCATCCGAAGGTCAGCAATGACGATACCGTAACCCTCGACTTCCCCCGTCAAAGCCTGCCATGCTGCAAACCCGTCCTCCACAGCGTTAACGGCATAGCCACTCCCCGCCAAGAACTCCGAAAGCAAGTCCCGACTTTCTTGATCATCATCAACAATAAGGATCTTTGCTAACGCCACTTGTGTACTCGCATATCTTCCGATCCTGCCAAGGCACAATGCCCCTCAGGGTTGGAGGCACTTAATGTACCAAACCATCAAATTATTGTATCTTATTAACTATAAGTAGTTTACCTATATTGAACGCGGGTTCATTCCATTTTTGTAGTTAAAGAGTGTGTCATTAGGATACGCTCTGCCATGAGGGCTGTGGACCTGTGACACTCACCGCCAACCTCTGGCCGCTCCCGTCAAACCTTCTTACTCGCGCATACCACGGTTCTCAGTCTGGTGAACAATGTCGAAGTCGCGCGCCACGTAGTTCTTTTTGTCGGCCAGAGACCGGTTGGGCCCTCTCTTTCGCCATGGCGGGCGTCGAAAGCAAAAATCCTGGCAAGGAATTTGGGGGTGGTCCAGGCGAAGACGGCAGGCGCCGAAGGACGGATCGGATTCTACCATTTAATCCC
>JAKAWO010000047.1 GCA_021827255.1 Acidobacteriota bacterium
CACCACGAAAGACAACAGCGCCTGCCACATATCTTGGGCCAACGGCTGAGCCTTGGCATAGAAAGTAAACCAGGCGATGCGGGTCGCATTGTTGTGCATCAGTGTGAAAATGGTGACCGAGGTCCCAATGCCCGCCAGAAGGCCCCAAAATCCCGCCTGCTTGGTTGCCCGTTTCCACAACATTCCCAGAATGACGGTGCCAAAAAGCGGGGCGATGAAAAAGCTGAAGAGCGCCTGCACGTAATCCATCAGGCTACCAAAGTGGGTCACGATATAGGCGGCGGCGATGCTGACCAAAAGGCCGATGATCGTGCACCCACGCCCCATGGCAACGTAATGGGAGTCGGAAGCGCGCTTGCGGATGAACGGCCGGTAAATGTCGTAGGTCCAGACGGTGGCGAAGGCGCTGATGTTCCCCGCCATGCCGGACATAAATCCGGCGATCAGAGCCGTGATGCCCAATCCCAGCAAGCCCGGCCCGCAGTAACGCGCCAGCATGAGCGGCAAGACTTGATCGTAGGTGTGCTGGCCCGCCTTGGCGAGGTTTTCCGGATAAAGGTGGAAGGGCAACACGGCGCGCCCCAGCAATCCCGGCAGGATGACGATGAGCGGCACCGCCATCTTAAAGAAGGCGCCGATCACGGGGGCGCTTTTGGCGGAGCGAATATCCTTGGCCGCGATGACGCGCTGGACGACCAGGAAATCCGTGGTCCAGTAGCCCATCGAAAGCACCGCGCCCAGCCCAAAAACGATGGCCACCCATTGGACGCCCATCGGGTTATTGGCGGCGTGGGCCATGGGGCCCCACATATGGGTGTAGTTCTGTCCCGGGAAGTTGTGCTGGATGCGCGCCACCATGCCCTGCCAGCCGTGGGTCTCAATCATCCCCAAAATCGGAATGAGCAGCGCGCCCAGCCAGATCAGGAAAAACTGAATGACTTCATTGAAGATGGCCGAATAAAGCCCGCCCAGCGCCACGTAAACTCCCACCGTCAGGGAAGAAACCCAGATGCTGAAATGGATGTTCCAGCCCAGGATGACCTGCATCACCACGGCCATCGCGTACATGTTGACGCCCGACATCAAGATGGTCATCACCGCGAAGGTCACGGCGCTCAGGCCGCTGGTGGCGTGGCCGAAGCGGAGTTCCAGATAGCCGGGCACGGAATGCGTTTTGCAAATGTAATAAAACGGCATCATCACGATGGCCAGGAAAAGCATGGCCGGGATGGCGCCCACCCAGTACCAGTGCGCGGCCAGAATGCCGTACTGGTAGGCGTTTCCGGCCCAGCCCAGCAGCTCGAGCGAACCCAGGTTGGCGGAAATGAAAGCGAGTCCCGCCACCCAGGCGGTCATTTCGCGGCCGGCCACAAAGAAGCCCTCGCCGCTCTTCGCGTACTTTTTGAGATAGAACCCAATGCCCAGAACAGAGATGAAGTAGAGAGTAATAATGGCCAGGTCCACCGGCTGGAGCGTAATGATTCGGCGGACCGCGTCGGCCGCAAGGAAGATCGCCATGCGGCCCGTCAGCACGGTCCCAAGGTGCATCATGAACGTGCCCTCGTCTTTGGCGTTGACGACGCGGCCGCCCCGGCGGCTGGGCGCTTAGCGTTTCTTCGCCTGCCCATACGTCGTGTGATAACGGTCATACCATTTCCGAACCTCCTCGGGAGGCAACGGTTTCGGCCTCCCGAGCAGGCAAGCAAGATGACACGTTTTGGCCACATCTTCAAGCATAACCGCGGCCTTGACCGCGGCCCGGGGCGTGGGGCCAAAAGCGAACGCGCCGTGATGAGCCAGCAGCACGGCCGGCGCCTTGCCCATCGCCTGTAGAATCGCCTCGCCGATATGGTCGGCGATATTGTCGGTGTAAGGCGCGCAGGGAATCTCCATGCCAAATTCATCGGCGATGGCGGTCAGATACGCCGGGATCGGCCGGCCCAGCAGCGCAAAGCTGGTGGCGTAATTCGAGTGGGTGTGGACCACGCCGCCGATGTCGGGCCGATGCCGATAAATAAAGAGGTGGTGAGGCAAGTCCACGGAAGGATTCCACCGACCGCTCAGCTTGCGGCCTTCGAGATCCGTCACCGCCAGGTCCGAGGGCTTGAGCTTCTCATAGTCCATGCCGCTCGGCTTGATGACCACCCGCCCGAGCCCGCGGTCAATGCCGCTGGCGTTGCCGCTGTGCATGGTCACCAGCCCGGCGCGGTAGATGCCCAGGTTCGCTTCCCAAACTTCTTTCCGCAGTTGCTCAAAAGTCGGCATAGAACGGGCGGTCAGGCTTCGGTTGTCGGTGAAAAACAGACCCCGGTTTGGCGGCCTGATGCGGAGCCCCCTGGCCGGCGCGGTCTCTCACTCAGGCCTGATCACTGGCACCTTCTTTTCAACTCCTTCAACCGCTTCATCACGTCATTCGAGCCGCGGCCAAAATAATCGTGCAACGTCCGATATTCCTGGAACAGCCGGTCATAGGTCGCGCGGGCCTGCGGCCGAGGTTTGTAGGCGCGGTTCTGAAGATGAGCCATGCGCTCCGTGGCTTGAAAAATACTGTCGTAGCCGCCCGCCGAGCTTCCCGCCGCGACCGCCGCGTGCATGGCCGAACCGAGAGCCGAGCAGGTGAGCAGCCGCCGAGCCAGACGAATTTCGCGCCCCGTCACGTCGGCACAAATCTGCATCAGGAGACTGTTTTTCTCCGGCAAGCCGCCGCACGCCACCAGATTCTTCACCGCGATGCCTTTGCTCTCAAAGGCCTCGATAATCTGCCGCGTGCCGAAGGCCGTCGCTTCGAGCAAGGCGCGATAGATTTCCTCAGCGCGCGTCGCCAGGGTCATCCCCAGCAAGACTCCGGTCAGATCAACGTCCACCAGGATGGACCGGTTGCCATTCCACCAGTCGAGCGCGATCAAGCCCGATTGACCTGGCGCGAGGGCTCGAGCCTGCCGCTCAAGAAGCTGGGCGAAAGGGATCCGCAACCGCCGCGCCTCACGGTGAATATAATCCGGGACACCGTGCTCAAAATACCAGGCAAATATGTCGCCCACGGCGGACTGCCCGGCTTCATAACCCCACTGCCCCGGCACCACGCCGTCTTCCACCGCGCCGCACATCCCTTCGACCCTTTGACGCTGCGGGCCGAGCAGAAGATGGCAGATCGAAGTGCCCATAATCATGACCATCGAGCCCGGCTCGACCACCCCACAGGCGGGGACGGCGACGTGCGCGTCCACATTGCCGATCGAAACCGGCGTGCCCTCGCGCAGGCCCGTCTTGCGGGCCCATGGCGCCGTCAGGCCGCCGGCGCGAGCCCCGAGCGGATCATAAGTCTGGGTGAGTTTCTCCTCGACCACATTCTCCATTCGAGGGTGCAAGGCTCGGAAAAATTCCGGCCCTGGAAAGCCCCTACCCTTGATCCACATGGCTTTGTAACCGGCGGCGCAGGCGTTGCGCTTCTCCTGGCCGGTCAGTTGCCAGACAATCCAATCGGCGGCTTCGATAAAACGTTCTGCGGCCTCATAAATTTCAGGCGCTTCATTGGCAATTTCGAGCAGCTTGGAAAAGAACCACTCCGAAGAATATCGGCCGCCGTAAACGCGGATGAATTCCTCATCCCGCTCGCGGCCGATTTCGTTGATGCGGTTGGCTTCCGGCTGCGCGGCGTGGTGCTTCCAGAGTTTGACCCAGGCGTGCGGCTGCTTTCGGTATTGGGGCAAAAAGCACAACGGCGTGCCGTCGCGCCGGGCGGGCAGGGGCGAAGAGGCGGTGAAGTCCGTGCCGATGCCGATAACGTCCTCGGCCCGGATACGCGCTTCTTTCATCGCCTTCGGAACTCCCTTTTCGACGACGAGAAGATAATCGCGCGGGTTCTGGAGCGCCCAGTCGGGGCCGAGCCGGGGTCCGCCCGGCAGCTTCTCATCCATCACGCCGTCAGGATAAGGAACAATGGCCGAGCCACATTCCTCTCCGTTGCGGGTTCGGATCACGACGGCGCGCCCCGATTCTGTGCCGTAATCAATTCCCACCGTAAATTTGTCTCTGGCCATAACGGCCTCGATCGGAACTCTCGAGCCGCTGCCCGCCGGTTTCTGCTGGCGCTTTCGGCTGCGACCCTGGTGTCGCGCAGCCAGCAGCGGTCAGAACCGCCTTTGAGCTCCCGGAGTTGTCTCGTCCAGCCTGCAAAGCGCGAAGATGGAGCGTCGAAAGCGCTTACACTAACGGCCCGGCGCATCGCTGTCAAGGGGCCGTTTCAGGGATTCCGCCCATGCGCTCCTTGCGAGCTTCTCCCCAGGCGATTTGTGAAGTGTGTAATTATTCGATATCATCGCGTGGGTATCCGGCACGGCAAGCCCGTTGTTTTCGTCCGGCGGGCCGTCGCCGACGGGACGGATTTTTCTTTCGAGGTGAGATCTTATGAACCGGCGCGAATTTCATCGCACCCTTGCGGGCGCGGCGCTGGGCGGCGCCATCGCTCCCGTCCAGGGCTTTGCCCAGCCATCACCTGCGGCCGGCGACCCACCCGAGCCAGGATCCCTCGAAGTCTCCATCATGCTCTGGACGGTCTTTCGAGATTTGCCTTTCCCGGAGCGCCTCGAGAAAGTCGTCGAGGCGGGCTACCGCAATGTGGAGCTGGTCGGCGAGTTTGAGAAATGGTCGGAAAGCGACTGGGGCGGCGCCCTCCGCAAGAAGCGCGAGCTCGGAATTACGTTTGACACCACCGGCGGCCTTCGTCACGCGAGCGAGCGGAGCGGCCTCGCCGACCCATCAGCGCGCCAGGCCCTGCTGGACGATCTCCGGAATATTCTTCCCGCCTGCGAACGCCTCGATTGCCACCGGATCATCCTCTTATCGGGCAACGTGGTCCCCGGCCTCAGCCACGAACAACAGCGCCAGAGCTGCATTGAGGGGCTGAAGCGCGCGGCGGAGGTCATCGAGGGAAAAGATTTTGAGCTGCTGGTCGAGAACATTGATCCCGAGGAGGATCCGCGCTACTTCCTGACCTCCGTGGCCGAAGGATTTGAGATCCTCCGCGCCGTGAACCACCCGCAAGTGCGCTTCCTCTACGACTTCTATCACGAGCAGATCGCGGAGGGGAATCTGATTGAGAAGCTGGAGAAGAACATTGACCTGGTGGGCCTCTGCCACATCGCCGATGTTCCCGGCCGCCACGAGCCGGGCACGGGCGAAATTGATTACATCAACATCTACAAAACACTCGGCCGGCTGAACTACAACCGTTACCTGGCGATGGAATTTCTGCCTCGACGCGATCCCGTCCGAACGCTGCGCGCCGCGCGCCAGCAAGCCCTCCGCGCCTTCGCCTCGGCCTTTGCGGGAACTCTGGGCTAGCTGGCGCCCGCGGCCCCGATCAGCCCGCCCGCTTCGCGCCCCCGGCAGAGCCTCATGCCTAGAACCCTAGCTGCCCGGCGGTTGGAAACGGCTTCAGCCCCGAGGGAATTTCAGGCAGCGGCAGCTTTTCGAGCGCGCGCGGCACGGTCAGGAGACCTTGCCACAACGTGAGATGCCTTCAAACGACCCGCTCCGAGCCCTCAGCGCGGAGCAATTTACCCCGATATCCAGCCACCCGGTCAGCGAAGACATCATTGCGAAGGCGAAGAGACAGCTTCGCTACAGGGCCGGGTTTTTGAAGCGTTCGGGCGGCGGGGTGCGGTCGGCGCCGTTGCGGGCGCGCAGGAAGTCAAAGTCGCAGCCCTGGTTCGCCTGCAGGATGTGGTCCAGGAACATTCGTCCGTAGCCACGGGTGTAATGCGGGTCCGGCGGCCGCCAGGCGGCGAGGCGCTTTCTGATTTCGCTCTCGGAAACCAGAAGTTCCAGCCGCCGGTTTTTGATATCGAGTTCGATTTCATCGCCGCTTTGGACGACGGCGAGCGGACCGCCCACGGCCGCTTCGGGCGCGATGTGGACGACGATGGTGCCGAAGCTCGTGCCGCTGATGCGGGCGTCGCTCAGCCGAAGCATGTCGCTGACGCCGGCCGCGAGCAGCTTGGCCGGGATCGGCAAATGTCCCCACTCAGGCATGCCGGGCGCGCCTTTCGGCCCGGCGTTTTTCAGCACCAGCACGCTCGATTCGTCCACCTCGAGCTTCGGGTCGTCAATACGTTCGAGCAAGTCGAGGTTGTTTTCAAACACCACGGCGCGTCCTTGGTGCTGCGCCAGATGTGGGGAAACGGCCGATTGCTTGATCACGGCGCCCGTCGGCGCCAGGTTGCCGCGCAGGATGACCGTGCCGCCTTCCGGCTTAAGCGGCTGGGCGAGCGGCTTGATGACCTCGCGATTGAAGCAGGCGGCATCGGCGATATTTTCAGCCACCGTTTTGCCCGTCGCGGTCAGGGCATCGCGATGGAGCAGCGGCTCAATCTCTTTCATTACCGCCCGCAAACCGCCCGCATAGCAGAAATCCTCCATCAGGAATTTTCCTGACGGCCGGACGTTGGCGACCACGGGCGTGGTTCGCGAAAATTCGTCAAACGTTTCAAGCGGCAAGTCCAATCCGAGCCGCCCCGCCAGCGCCACCAGATGAACAATGGCGTTGGTCGAGCCGCCAATGGCCATGTCGGCGCGGATGGCGTTTTCCAGGGCCGCGCGGGTCATCAGGCGCGAGGGCCGCAAGTCCTCATGAACCATTTCCACGATGCGGCGGCCGCTTCGCTCCGCGAGCGCCAAACGGCGGGAATCGCTGGCCGGCAGGTCGGCGGCGCCCGCAAGTGTCATGCCCAGCGCTTCGGCGATGCAAGCCATGGTGGAGGCGGTGCCCATCACCCCGCAGTGGCCGGCGCTGCGGGAAACGCAAGACTCCACCTCGCACCATTCTTCTTCGCTCAGCCGCCCGGCGCGCACTTGTTCCCACAAGCGGCGAATGTCCGTGCCTGCGCCGATCTCCTTGCCGCGGCACATGCCGCGCAGCATCGGCCCGCCCGGAACCATCAGGGCGGGAACGTCGGCGCTGGCCGCGCCCATCAATTGCGCCGGAGTGGTCTTGTCGCAGCCGCAGAGCAGCACGACGCCGTCAAGCGGATAAGCCGTGATGCACTCTTCCACATCCATCGCCATCAGATTGCGATAGAGCATGGTGGTTGGCTTCATCAGCATCTCGCCAAGCGAGATGGTGGGAAACTCGAGCGGAAAACCGCCCGCTTCCCACACGCCGCGCTTTACCGCCTCCGCCACCTGGCGCAAGTGAGCGTTGCAGTTGTTCAGTTCGCTCCAGGAGTTGCAAATGCCGACGACCGGCTTCGATTGAAACACCGCTTCGCTGAAGCCTTCGGCGCGCAGCCATGCGCGGTGCGCCATGCCCCAACGGTCGTTTTTGCCGAACCACGCCCGGCTGCGAAGCGAGTGGGTGTCTTTTGCGGTTTTCACGGTTTCCTTTCTTTGCAGTCCAAACAGAGCTCATGCCGCGATACGCCCCGAATCGTGCTGGCAGTTGGCAAGCAGGCGTGCTCGAATGGCTGCCGGCCTCCAGCGGGGGGATGGACGCTTATCCTAAATTTGGACCATTTCCAGATTAACACTCTGCGGCCTCAGAACTCCAAGTGCAGCGACATCTGGATGAAGCGCGGGCTGCCGATGGTTTGTTGCATCAGCCCAAAGCCGTTCTCCGACTGGTTCTGGGCGGGGGTGAGGAAAGCAGGAACGTCGTAATAGTTGGGATTGAGCTGGGAATTGTTGTTGGGGGCATCGAAGCTGGGCGTATTGAACAGATTGAAGAAGTCGGCTTGATAGCGGAGGGTCAAGCGCTCGGTGAGCTTGATGTTCTTGTAGAGTGAAAAATCGAAGCGCGATTGAAAAGGGCTGGAGAAGTTGTTGCGGCCGGCGGCTCCGTAGCCCGTTTCAAGGGTGTCGCAGAAATTGCTGGCGCTGCCGTCGGCGGTGGGGCCGCAGGGCGGAACGCCGTCTTGTCCTGGCTGGACCAACGGAATGGCAAAGTTATTGGGGTTGAGCCCCGGCGTTCCTTGGACGGCCGCTTGAGTGGAAGCGGGCGTGGCGCCGGCGGCCAGCGGAAACAGCGGATTGGTGATGACGTCGTTCGAGCTGTAGTAAAGAGATGCGACGCCACCCGTGAAGTCCCAGACGCTGAACGGCAAGCCGCTCTCGAGAATGGTGATGCCGCTCAGCCCCCAGCCATTGAGAAATTTCCCCGCCCGCGAGCTTGTACCGGCGGGCGAAGGGAGCTGGTAAAGATAGCTGAAGGCAAAGACGTGCGTGCGGTTGAAGCCGGCATTGCCGTAGGCCGAGGCGGGGTGGTTGGGGTCGTTGCCGTTATAAAACAGCCCTAACGAGCTGCCCTCGTCGAGAACGTGCGACCAAGTGTAGGAACCGTTGATCTGCAGGCCGTGGCTCAAGCGCTTGTTGACGCTAAATTGAAGCGCGTTGTAATTCGAAATGCCCTCGGCTTCCCAGATGGCCATGTTGGGGCTGTAACCGACGTAAGGAACGCGCAAGTCCACGTTGCCGCCGTCAAAGCTGCTGTTGTAGTTGCTGAAAGGTTCGCTGGCCAAGCCGGCGTAAGGGTAGGGCGAGAAGGGGCCATATTGGGACTCAAAGCAGTCGCCGCTGTAGGCGCCCGTCGCGGCCGCCGTGTCGCAAGGATTGTAACCGTAACTGTAAATCTGCCCGTTCACCGGATGCTGGGGCGCGGCGAGACGCGGCTGGTTGATGGGAATGGGCAAAACCTGGTGAATGCCGTGGTTGCCGGCATAGCCGAGCGTGAGGACCAGGTTGTTGCTCGGCTGCCATTGGACGTCGGCCGTCCAGTTCTCCGAATACGGCAGCTTGTTGTTGATGCCGTAACCGCCAATCTGGGCAGGAATGGATCCGCCGTCGGCGGTGTCGGGGCCGACCTCGTTCGGCCCGCAACCGAGCGGGTTGGGCATCAGGCCGGCGGGGCACCCGGCGGTGGCGGTCAAGTTGGGAATGGTTCGCGCGAAGAGCGCTGGATTGCCCACGGCAACCGAAGGCGCCGAGGGGCCGAGCGGATCGGAAAGCGTGGAACCGGCAGGACTGCTAAAGGGCACGACGAAAGGCAATTCCTGAGTGACTCCAAGAGGGCCGCTGATGCCGTAGCCGGCGCCGGGAGAAAATTCCGTGAAGAACTCGCCGCGATCGTCATAGAGGCCGTAACCGGCGCGAAAGACCAGGTTGCGGCTGAACGACGGAGAATAAACGACGCCGAGGCGAGGCTCCAAGCCCCACTGGTTCGCCCGGAGGGTGGACGCGCTCACGCCCGGCGTGGCGTATTTGGGATTGTTGCCGGCCACGATTAAGCCGTCATTGACGACCGTATCGGTGGCCGCGTCGTATTTGTAAAGCGCCGGATCGAAGTTGGTGAGCAAGCCGTTTTTCTCCGCAAGCGGGCCGTCGTAGTCAAACCGGACGCCGTAACTCAGCGACAGGCGAGGCCCCAGGCGCCATTTGTCCTGAAGGTAAAGCCCAGCCTGGTTGGCGCGGTAATAGCGGTTGCTGGAACCGACCAGGAGGCGGGTGGAACGGATCTTGCCGGCCAGAAAGTCGGTGAAGTTGTTGACGGTGATTTGGGCGGCCGCGTTGGCGCGGTTGATGACGTTGAGCTGGAGGCGATTGAAATTGCCGCCGAAGGTGACGATGTGCGAGCCGATCACCCAGTCCACGTTGGAGCTGTAGGCGAATTGGTTCTGAAAGACGCCGCCGTTCGTGAAGTTGCCCGCGGAGCCGAACCGCAAGCTGTTCCCCAACTGGGCGCTGGAGCTGTCAATGGTGACGCCGGGGAAAAGCGAATCGCCAAACAAGTTCATGCCCACGCCTGAAGGCGACAATTGCTGCTGGATGTTGGCATAGGCGATTTCGCGGATAAAGCCCGCCCGCTGCTCCCAGGTCAGCGACGGCGACATCAGGCTGGTGTTGTCCAGGGAGAGCACTTGGCTGCCGGCCCGAAGCTGCTGCGGAAATCCAAGCACGTAGCTCACCGCAAACGGCGAAACGGTGGGGTCGCGCTGATAGTAGTATTTCTCCGCCAGGCGATCCTTCGAGCTGAGGTTGTAGTCGAGATTGAGGTTGATCTGGTCGGCGATGAAACTGGGCGACCCCTGCACGACCGCGTCATAACCCAAGCTGCCCGCCTCCGTGGGGTTGGTAAGGGTGGGGGTGGGAATCAGATACTGATTGCCGATCTTGGCATTGAGCAGTTTGAGCGCCACCGGATTGATGGAGCTGACGCCGAATTCCTGCTCGAGGGTGGCGGCGCTGCGGTCATTGGTCAGCCGCAGAGGCACGGTCAGGCGCGAGGTTCCGTTCAACTGGTCGTGATCCCGAGCGCCCTGATAGGAGCCGAAGAAGAAGAGCTTGTCGCGCTTGATCGGCCCGCCGAAAGTCCCTCCGGCGACGTTGCGGTGCAGGGAGGGAACCTTCTGGCTCTGGGGAATGGCGGGGGAAGCGTTGTAGAAGAACGGCGCCGCGTTCCAGCCGCTCGACTGGTGGTACCAATAGGCCTGACCGTGAAACTGGTTGGTGCCGGAGCGAGTGATCAACTCGATGTGCGCGCCGCTATTGGCGCCTTGCGAGGCGTCATACATGGAGGTGTTGACGCGCAATTCCTCAATCGTCTCGGGAGGCGGGGTGGGCAGACCCTGCCCGATGGCGTCATAGACGGAAGTGTTGGTCTGAACTTGGCCCCCGACGAGGAAGTGCTCGCCGGTGTTGAAGGTAAATCGGGCTTCGCCGACCGAACTGGAGGTTTTGCCGTTGAAGATGTTGTCCGCGCCAATCCCGTTGAAGGAGATGCTGTTGCTGGTGTCGCGCTGGCCATTGGCCCAGACCTCCTGATTGCCCAAGCCCGCGTTGGTGCCGGAGCCGCTCAAAAGCTCGGCATTGACACCGGGACTCAGGATCGCCAGTTGGGTGAAGCTGCCGGTGCCGAGCGGGATCGCCTGAATCACCGAAGGGCTGAGAACGTAACCGTTGGTCGTGTCCACACGGTTCAAAAGCGGCGTCGCGCGCACTGTGACGGTCGTGGTGGCCGCGCCGACCTGCAGGACGGCATCCACGGTGGCGGTCCGGTTGGACTGGACCTGAACGCCCGAGTGAACCTCGGTTTTGAAATTCGGCTTGGCGAAGGTGAGGGCGTAGGCGCCGATGGGAAGTCCGAAGAACTGGTAGGCGCCGGAGCCGTTCGTCTCCGAGGAACGGCGGAATCCCGTGGCCGCATTGAGCGCGGAGACCTTAACCCCTGGAACGACGGCCCCGGAAATGTCCTTGACGACTCCCGTGATCGAGCCCAGAAGCTGCTGCGCCGCGGCAGGAACCGGCTTCCCGACGCAGAGTGTCAGAAAAAGTAAGCTACCCAGAGTTCGGCGCGCAAAGCTGCTCATGGTCATTCCTCCCTTCGGCCGCGGGGCCGAACGCAATGTGGGTCTCTGTCGGCAAAAGGATACCCAAAAATCATTCCAATGGGCTAAAAAAAATACTTATGGTCGCGTTAAAGAGTCCTGAAGGGAAGATGATGATTTGATTAAAGCGCGAAGACGGAGGCAAGACCCTACGCCCCAAACGGTCGCCGCAAGGTTCGCCAAAGGAGGGGCGGCAGTGAAGTCTTTCATATGCGAGGCTCTGAGGTGCTCCACGCTTCGCCATCCCCTCGCGCCAAGCGCCCGTGGTATGATGCCGTCTTCAACTGCGCGGGCCGCCACCGCGGAGCGCTGCCATGCCCAAGGCCCAGCTCCAATATCTGAGCGACGAACTTCAGAAACTGCGCGAGCAGAAGCTCTATCAGAAGCTTCGAGTGCTCGAGGGCGAGCAGCTTCCCGTCGCCCGCTTTGACGGCCGCGAGGTCATCAATCTCTCTTCCAACAATTACCTGGGCCTGACGACGCATCCCAGGCTCAAAGCGCGCGCCATCGAGGCTATTGAAAAATACGGCGTGGGCTCCGGAGCTGTCCGCAGCATCGCCGGCACGATGACGATTCACCTGGCGCTGGAGGAGAAAATCGCCCGCTTTAAGCAAGTTGAAGCCGCCGTGGTTTTCCAATCCGGCTTTACCGCCAACGCCGGAACGGTGGCCGCGATTCTGAGCCGCGAGGACATCATCATCTCCGACGAGCTCAACCACGCTTCCATCATTGACGGCTGCCGGCTTTCGCGAGCTGAAATCAAAGTTTTTCCCCACAAGGACGTGGCCGCCTGCGAAACAATTCTGAGAGAAATCGCCTCGCGCCCCGGCCGCAAGTTGCTCATCACCGACGGCGTCTTTTCGATGGACGGTGACATCGCGCCACTGCCCGAGCTCGCGGCGCTGGCGGAAAAGTACGGCTGCATCATGATGCTCGATGACGCCCACGCTTCCGGCGTCCTCGGCCGCAACGGCCGCGGCACCGTGGACCATTTCAACCTTCACGGCCGCGTGGACATCCAGGTGGGCACGCTCTCGAAAGCCATCGGCGCGCTGGGCGGCTACGTCGGCTCGACCCGCGACGCGATCGAATTCCTATATCATCGCGCCCGGCCGTTTCTGTTTTCCACTTCCCATCCACCCTCCGTCGCGGCCACGTGCCTGGCCGCATTCGAAATCCTGGAGGAAGAGCCGCAGTTGATCGAGCGCCTATGGGGGAATACGCGATTCTTCAAGGCCGGCCTCAAAAAGCTTGGCTTCAACACGGGCATGAGCGAAACTCCCATCACGCCCGTCATCGTCGGCGACGCGGCGCTCGCCCACGAATTCTCCCGCCAGCTCTTCGAGCAAGGCGTCTTTGCCCAGAGCATCGGCTTCCCGACCGTCCCCCAAGGCAAAGCCCGCATCCGCACCATCGTCACCGCCACGCACACCCGCGACCAGCTTTCCCGCGCCCTCAGCATCCTCGAGAGCGTTGCCAAGAAATTGCGGATTACCTAAGACGGACCACAGCCCGCGGCCACCGCCCACCGGCCCCGGCTCGAAAAATCGAGAGGCCGCACAGCGCCTTGACGCGCGCCAGGCCATATGCTAGCGTTTCGAGGGAGGGTTGTGCTCAACCCGAAGCCCGAAGGAGGTTAGTATGAGAAAGGCTATACTCTAGGGCACCCTCGTAGTCCTCGTCATCGTCGCCGCCGGCTCCAGCCTGAGCGCGATACGCGTCACCTGCAACTGTACAGCTCCCGGCGGTAGCCGTTCCGGCAGCATATCA